>DASXAN010000030.1:0-17841 GCA_036406755.1 Gemmataceae bacterium | reverse complement strand
ACGCGGCTGCATTACCTCGGCCGCGGGTTCCAGCTCTACTTCGAGGGCGGCCAGTTCGCGGAGCTGACCTGCGACATCGCCCCGCCGGCGGACCGGCCGCCCGCGGCCGGCCAGGGGTTTTCGCGGCCGCAGCTGTCCGGCGGCATCCGGCTCACGCCCGAGACGACCGCCGCCCGGGTGCGGGAGCTGTTCGGGCCGCCCGACACCGAGGAAGATGACGCCCGGGAGCGGGTCCTGACCTACCCGCGGGGCCGGTTCTACATGACGTTCACGTTCGAGCCGGCGACGGACCGGTTGCTGAGTTGGTCGGCCGCCCTCGACGATTGAGGCCGCGGCGGGTGGAGGCGATATCATGGAACGCCAGCCCGAGAAGCGCTGGGGGTTGCTCGGCAGCCTCCGCACGGCCGGCCCCGGCGACCGGCCGCCAAAGCCGACGCCGCGAGCCGTCGTGGCCGAGGCCGGCCGGCTGGCCGGTCGGCTCGCCGGGTGGGCGGTCGCTGCGACCGTCGCCGCCGGGGTCGGCTACCTGGGCTGGGGCGAGACCGGGGCGTGGTTCGGGGCGGCCGGCGTCGCCGGGGTGCTGGGGGTGCGGCTGGCCGGCGAGGCCGTGCTCCGGGCCTGGACCGAGAGTCCCTGACCCGCCACGGCCGTTCCACTGAAGGGGTGTCTCATGAAAGCCGTGTGCGTTCTCCTTCTCGCCACCGGAGCGCTCCTGGCCGCCGACGGGCCCGGCCAGGGCGACGCTGCCAGGGGCGACCTCGACAAACTCCGGGGGACGTGGCTGATCGTCTCGCTGGTGAATAACGGCAAGACGGTCGTGGACGACAAGACGCCGCCCAAGGAGGGGCCGGCCACGAAGCTCGTCTACGAGGGGACCAAGTGGATGATCAAGGTGGGGGACCGGACGGTTGCCAACGGGGTGTTCGCGATCGACGCCACGAAAACGCCGAAGCAGATCGACATCATGGACGAGTCTGGCGTGAAGAATGACAAGACCAAGCTCGGCATCTACGAGATCGCCGGCGACACGTACAAGTACTGCCTGGCGCCGGCCGGCAAGCCCCGGCCGAAGGACTTTTCGAGCAAGGAGGGCACCGGCGACTCCTTGGGCGTGATGAAGCGGGAGAAACCTTAACACTGCCGGCGCGGAGGGGTAGCCATGGCGCGGCTCAAGGCGGTGTACCCGATTTCGGGCGAGGACACGGACGCCTTGCCGGTGAAGGATGTCGGGCCGGCGGTCGCGTTCTACGAGGCGGTCCTCGGGTTCGCGGCCGTCAGCCGGGACGCCACGACGGCAGTCGTGACGCGGGACGGCGTGCGGCTCGGCCTGGTCCGCCAGCCGGACCACGAGCCGGGGCGGGCCGGCTCCCTCGCCTTCGAGGTCGACGACCTCGACGCGCTGCACCGCGAGCTTCAAGCCCGCGGCGGCAACCCGGGCGAATTCGGGACGGATGAATGGGGTGGCAAACGGCACCACACCTTCTTCCTGAGGGAGCCGGAGAACGGTTACTGCTACTGCTTCTACCGGCCGATGCGAGACTGAACGGGGCTGACGTGCCGTTTGCGGCGGTCGGCGGCCGTGGTACGCTGGGCGGCCGGTTCGGTGGGATGCCGATGGGCGAGTGCAAGCGGTGCGGCGGGGACGTGGTCCGGAAGAGTCGCGGCCGGCTCGCGGTCGTCGGCATCCTCCTGCTCGCCGGTGCGGGCCTGTGTACCTTCTGGTGGCCGCTGTGGCCGCCGGCCGTGATCGCCGGGCTGACGGGGGTGTACTTGCTGGCGTGGGCCTCCGTCGGACGGGGGCGCTGGTGCCGGGGCTGCAAGCGGTTCGACGGGGTGTAGGCGGTGCCAGACCCGGCGCCGTTGCGGGCCGCGGCGGGGGGCACTTCGACCGTGACCGAGGTGAGGTTCACGCTCGCCGACCTGTGTCGCGCGGAGGCCCTCCCCGCCGTGTGCGCCCGGTGCGGCCGCCGGGCGGCGGGCTTCCGAAGGCTGCGGCTGACCACGTCGGAACCGAAACGGCCGTCGTTCTGGGGCTGGGCCTTGTGGGAATTAGGGGTCTGGACCCTGAAGGACAAGGAGGCCGTCGAGACCGTCGCGCACGAGTTGAGGATCACGAAAGGGCGGCTGGCGTTGCCCGTCTGCTGGTGGCACCGCTGGGTCGCACCGCCGCTCGTCGGCGCGGGGCTGGTCAACGACCGGACGGTCGCCCTGCACGGCGTGTCCGAGGACTTTGTCGCCGCGATGAAAAGAGACGGCCGGCGGCCGGTCCACGCCCGGCCGGGCGGCTGACCGCGGGGCGATCCGCTTCGAAAGCGAGGGGGCACGATGGAACCGCCGCAGAACCCCGCCGGCGCGTTCGTGCCGGAAGACGGCTACGGGCCCGACCGCCGGGCCGAGTTCATCGCCGCGCTCGCGGACGCGCCGGCCGACACGGCCCAGGTCGCCTGGGTGTGTCGGCGGCACGGCTGGTTGCGCGAGCCGTGACCGCCGCACCGGGCGGGGGGAGGGTGAAGATCATGCGGCGACGCGTCCTGGCAACCGTCTGGCTGGCACTCCTGGCCGCCGGCCCACCCCCGCGGGTCCCCGCCGCCGACGACCCGCCCGACGGGCCGAAGCGGATCTTCCGGGACGATTTCATCGACAAGCTAGCCGGCGACTGGACGCTCACCCGCAAAATCCGCGGTCGGGAAGTCCGGAACACGCTCAAGGCGGAATGGGTGCTCAACCACCAGTTCCTCCGGCTACACATGAAGGACACGGCCGACCCGCCGGCGTACGAGGCGATCGTGTTGATCGGCTACGACCACGCCGGGAAGCGGTACGTGGCCCACTGGTGCGACACCTACGGCGGCAAATTCTCGGCCGTGGGGTCCGGCAAGCGGTCCGGGGACGCGATCGAGTTCGAGTTCCAGTACCCGGACGGGCCGTTCTACAACACCTTCACCTGGGATGCGCAGGCGAAGGGGTGGACGTTCCGGATGGAGTCCCGGGGCAAGGACGGCAAGCGGGTGTTGTTCGCCGAGGACACGCTCCGCCGGCCGTAGTCGGACCGAACCGGGCGGCACGGGGCGACGGGCATGACCCTCGAATGGACCCGCGGCGAGTACACGATCAGTACTGACCGCCGGCGGCTGGACCTCGCCGTCATCCACGGCTTCCTGACCCGCTCCTACTGGGCGGCCGGCCGCTCCCGCGAGCGGGTGGAACGGGCCATCGATCAGTCGCTGCCGTTCGGCCTCTATCACGGGGACGAACAGGTCGGCTTCGCGCGGGTGGTGACCGACTTCGTCGTGATCGCGTTCCTGGCTGACGTGTTCGTGCTCGATGCGCACCGAGGCAAGGGCCTGGGCCGCTGGCTGGTCGAGACGGCCACCGGCCTGCCGGAGCTGCGGTCGGTCCGCCGCTGGCTGCTCGGCACCCGCGACGCGCACGACCTGTACCGCAAATTCGGGTTCCGCGAGCCGCCGCCGGGAACGCTCATGGAGCGGGTCGATCCGGACAGCGACCGGCATCACGGAACGCACCCCGAGGACGCCGCCGGATAGGATGGGACTGCCGGCGGCCTACGGGCCAGTAACAAGACCGGCGGCTTGAGGCACTTCGATGGGCGAACCTCTATCGGTCGTTGACATCCTGACCGCCGCTGGGCGTTTCGACGGTCACCTCGTTACCGTCGTGGGCTTTTATGTTGGTGAGCGTGAACACCACGCCGTCTATTCCTCACGAGAGGACGTCGGAGAGTCGTCGCGGGCTGTTTGGCTGCGTCACGAAGACACAGTAGGCGGATGTTTGAGAGCACGGCAGTTGAACCGGAGCTGGATTCGGCTTGTGGGCATATTCCACAACTGCCGCAACTCCGGCGCCGGTCATTTCAACGCCTTCCCTGCCTTGATCGGTGGGATCACAGAGTTCGAGGCTGCCGAGCAACTGATGGGTTAGCCGCCGCTGCCGGGTCCGTCGTTCGCCAGGCGGAATGGACCCGCAATCGCATGGAGGTTCGATGGTGACTCGCACCGCCGACCCGGTGACCCGCTGGCTCCTCGACGGGGACCCCGCCGTCCGCTGGCAGGTGCTCCGCGACGTCTTCGGGGCTGCGGAACGGTCCGTGGAGCGGGAGCGGCAAAAGGTGGCCCGCGAGGGCTGGGGCGCCCGCCTGCTCGCCCGGCAGGACCCGCAAGGCACCTGGGCGGGCGGCCTGTCGTCGGACGGCGGGCTGTACCACCCGAAATGGACGTCCACGACCTACACGATGCTGCTGCTCCGCGACTTCGGCCTGCCGGCCGCGAACCGGCAGGCACGGAAGGCCTGTGCGCTACTGCTCGACGAAGGGCTGCAACGCGACGGCGGGATCAACTACGGCTGGTGGGGCGTGAGCGAAACGTGCGTCACCGGCATGGTACTGTCCCTGCTCTCCTACTTCGAGCATGACGACGACCGCCTCGACGCCGTCGCCGACCATCTGCTCGGGCAGCAGATGCCGGACGGCGGCTGGAACTGCCGGCGGCGCGGCGCGACCCACTCGTCGGTACACACGACCATCAGCGCCCTCGAGGGACTGCGCCTCTACGAACTGCACCGCCGCCGCAAACTCGCCGCCGTGCGGGCGGCCCAGCGCCGCGGCCGGGAGTTCCTGCTGGTGCACCGGCTGTTCCGCTCCCACCGCACCGGCGCAGTCATCAAGCCGATCTTCCTCCGCCTCTCCTTCCCGCCGCGGTGGCACTACGACGTCCTGCGGGCGCTCGATTACTTCCGGGCGGTCAACGCCCCCCGCGATCCGCGGCTGGCCGACGCGATCGACGTCGTCCGCAGCGCCCGGGGCGACGACGGCCGCTGGCCGCTGCAAAACTGCTACAAGGGCAAGACCTATTTCCAGCTGGAGCGGGTGGGTGCGCCGAGCCGCTGGAACACCCTCCGGGCGCTGCGGGTCCTGAAGTGGTGGGACGGCGGCCGGAGCCGCCCTCGGTAGAGGAGGCGATGCACATGGACTACGTCGTCCGACTCGAACAGCACGGTGCCCGCCCGCTGGCGGTCGTCCGCCGCCGCGCGGCCTCGCACGAACTGTCGAAGGTCGTGTCGGACGCCTGTGGCGCCGTCTGGAACGTCATGCGCTCGCAACAGGTCGCGGGCGCGGGCCGGCACGTTGCGGTCTACCTGGATTGCCAGATCAACCTGGAGGTGGGCGTCGAGCTCGATGGGCCGTTCGCCGGGCACGGCGAAGTCGTCGCTTCGGCCACGCCGGCCGGCCCCGTGGCCACCACGACCCATTACGGCCCCTACGGCCAACTCCACGCGGCCCATCAGGCGGTCTGCCAGTGGTGCCGGGACAACGGGCACACGTTGGCCGGCCCCAACTGGGAGGTGTACGGCCACTGGACGGACGAGTGGAACAGCGACCCGACCAAGATCCGCACCGGCGTCTTCTACCTACTTGTGTAACAACGTGGCTCTCCCGGCCCTCCCGCGGCGGATAATCGCTAGAGGGCGGAACGGGGACACGGGCGGTTGCCGGGTCGTGCTTCCGCCCCGGTCGCCGTACTGGCGGGGGTGCTGAAACCATGTTGCCGACCAAACTCAAGGCGGCCGTCGCCGTCGTTCTGGTGCTGGGCGTCGCGGCCACCGGGACGACGGTCCTCACCCGTGGCCGAGCGGCCGGTCCGGGCGATCCGCCGCCCGCCGCGGAGAAGACCGCCTGGGGCACGGCGGCCGGCGGCTTGCAAGCGGGCCTGGGCGTTCGCCCCGGCGAGCGGCGGGCCTACCACCACGGCGAGACGGTCACGCTCGTCGTCCGGGTCCGCAACGTCGGCCAGAAGGAGGCCACGTTTGAATACGCCAAAGGGTTCTTCATGGCGGAGCCGCCCGCCGTGACCGATGACAAGGGCGAGGCGGTCCCGCAGGTGGACCTGGGGTCCCTGGTGCCCCCCGAGCAACAAAAGGAGTTCTTCCGGGCGAAGGCCCGTGAGGCCAGGCCGGTCCGGGAAAAAGTGAGCCTGGCCCCGGGGAAGGAAGTCGAGCTTTATGAGCTAAAGCTCAAACTCGGGCCGGGCAACAAGGTGGACCCGGAGACACTTTTGGCATCGGGGAAGGTGAGCATTCAGTACGAGCGGCTCGGGCCGTCGATGGCGGCGCCGGTCGTTGACCCCATGCTGAGCAAGCTCGCCACCGGGACGGTGGAGTTCGAGGTCGAGCCCACCCCGCCGGCCGCGACCGGGAAGAAGTGACGGCTACCGGCGTTGCAAAAGGAGTTGCCGCAGGGCAGAATCACGGCCGCCCAACGAGCCGACCTGAGGTGCCCTCCATGCCCCCGACGCTGGCCCACGGCAAGATCTGCTACATCGAAATCCCCGCCGCCGACATCCGCCGCTCGGCCGAGTTCTACGAGAACGCCCTCGGCTGGAAGACCCGGCGGCGGGACAACGGGTCGATCGCGTTCGACGACGGGGCCGGCCAGGTGAGCGGCACGTGGGTCGTCGGCCGGCCGCCGATGGCCGCGCCGGGGCTGTTGGTCTACGTCATGGTGGACAGCGTCGCCGCGACGATCGACAAGGTTCTCGCCCACGGCGGCGAGGTCGTGCAGCCGATCGGGGCCGACGCGCCGGAGGTCACCGCCCGGTTCCGCGACCCGGCCGGCAACGTGCTCGGCCTGTACCAGCAGCCCGACCGGTAAGCCCGCGGGCACGGGCGAGCGGCGGGCGTGGATGGAACTGACCGCCGGTCCTGGGGTACAATTGTGCCGAGCGGCGGGCGCGGCCCGCCGGCGAACCCCGGGCGGCCTCGGATGAGCGACTTCTACCCGGACGCGTTTCTGCGGGCCTGCGGGGCGGACGGCCCGCTGCACCTGGCCGTCGGCCACGGCGGCGGCGTCAGCACCTACGCCGTCCCCTGGCCGTTCGCCGTCGCCGGCACCGACCCGCGGGCCGACGTCTGGCTGGCCGACCCGAGCCTGCCCGCCCGGGCCGCCTACCTGCAACTGCTCGGCGGCCGGCTGCTGTGCCTGGACCTGATGCAGGACGACGACGCCGCCCGCAAGGGCAGCTACCCGCCGCACCGCTGGCTAGACCCCGACCAGGCGTGGTCGTGCGGCCCGGTGGCGATCCGCTTCCTGCCGGTCGGGGCCGGGGCCGGCCGGCCGGTGCAGCTCGCCAACCCGACCCCGGTCGTACTGCACTTCACCGACGAGGGGCCGGGCGGGGCCGGCGAGTTCCATCTGAAGGTGCCGTTCATCCTGCTGGGCACGGCCCGGCAGTGCCAGATCCGGCTGCGGTCGCGGACCGTGTCGCGGTTCCACTGCGCGCTGATCCGCACCCCGGCCGGGCTGTGGGCGGTGGACCTGCTCGGCCGCGGGGGCATCACGGTCAACGGCACGGTCGCCCGGGCGGCCCGGGTGGACGAGGGGGACGAGCTGCGGATCGGCAAGTTCGTGCTGCGGGCGCGGTTCCCCGAGCCCGACGCCTGAGCCCGCAGCGCCAGCAAGGGTAGATCATTCCCTTGCTGGCGCTGCGGGCTCAACCGCGCTGCGGGCTCAGTCACCGCCGTTTCCGCTCCTCCAGCAGCCGGAAGTCGTTCCGGTCGCCGACCAGCACCACGTCCGCCATGTCCAGAAACAGCCCCGTGTCCACCACCCCCGGGATCGCCCGGATGTCCCGTTCCAGGCCGGCCGGGTCGTCCAGTGGGCCGATCGCGCAGTCGAGGATGTGGTTGCCGTTGTCGGTCACGTACGCCGCGCCGTTCTCGGTGTAGAGCGTCCCCGGACATTGCAGGTCCCGCAGCCGCCGCTCGCACAGCGGCAGGGCGAACGGCACCACTTCGACCGGCAGCCGGCCGCGGGTGCCGAGCACCGGCACCAGCTTCTCGTCGCCGACCAGGATCACCAGCCGGCGGCCCATGGCGGCGACGACCTTCTCCCGCACCAGCCGCCGGCCGTAACCCTTGATCAGGTCCAGGTGCGGGTCCACCTCGTCGGCCCCGTCCACGGTCAGGTCCACGGCCGGGACCTGGGCCGGCGTGACCAGCGGGATGCCGGCCCGGAGCGCCAGGTGGGCGGTGGCCGACGACGTCGGCAGGCCGCGGGCGGCGAGCTTACCGGCCCGGATGCGGTCGCCGAGCAGCTGCACGAACGCCTCGGCCGCGCGGCCCGACCCCAGGCCGACCACGGCCCCGTCCGCGACCAGCTCCACCGCCCGCTCGTATATGGTCATGGCTCGCCCCCCGGTTGGTGCCGTCATTAGCGCCGGGGGCGGGCCAAATTGCAAGCCTCGCTCGGCCCGCGAATGGCACCCCGTTTGCGTTCTCATCCCTTTATCATTTCTGCGTCGTCGGCGTCATTCGCGGTTCGCCCAACCCATCTTTCGGGAGATCGCCATGACCAATAACCGCGACCAAGAATCGCTGCGCGAGTGCGGCTGTGCGGACGTTTGTACCTGCCATGAGCTGCTGGAGAAAACCGGGGCCGGGGTGAATACGGCAACGTGCGACGAGCTGACGCAGGCCCTCAAGGAGGAGCGGGCCCCGGTCGGCACGCTGATCGAGGACGTGGTGCAGGAGGCGTCGGAGGACTCATTCCCGGCGAGCGACCCGCCGGCCTGGACGATGCGCAACGGCACCTGCCGGGCGGGGAATTGTTAGTCGCGGCCGATCGGCCGCGTTTCATACCGGCGGCCGCCCCGAGCGGGCGGCCGCCGTTTTGTTGTCTGCGCTACCCGGGGTCCAGGTCGGGGAATGGAATGACGAATGACGAAATATCCAATGACGAAGGAACCCCGAAGCCCGAATGCCAAATGAGCCTTGACGGCGATCATTCGGGATTCGTCATTCGGCCTTCCTTCGTCATTGGGTATTTCGTCATTCGTCATTGCCGTGCCGCGGGTACCGCCGGGGAGGGCTCGGCGGCGGTTCCGGCCAGCTCGATCACCCGCAGCGGCGGCGCGTCGGGCCGCTCCCGCCGCAGCAGCGGCAGCGCCACGTTGTATACCGGGATGCCGGCCGACGTCCGCCCCTCCGCCGCCCCGCGGTGGGCGTGGCCGTGGAAGACGGCGTGCACGCCGTAGCGGTTCAGCGGCTCCTCGAACCGGCCGCAGCCCATGAACGCGTGGATCTCCACCGGCTCGCCCTCGACCGTCGCCCGGACCGGGGCGTAGTGCAAGAGCGCGACTCGCTGTGGCGTCCGCAGCCGGGCCAGCGCCTTCTCCAACTTCAGCACCTCGTCCACGGTCGCCTGCACGACCGCCTTGACGGCTGGCTCGCCCCACGCCTCCAGCGTCCCCCGGCCGAACCCGCCGAGGAATCCCTTCGCCCCGCCGATGCCGACGCCACGGACCTCGACCGCGTCCCCGTCCAACACGGTGACGCCGGCCTCGCGGAGGATGTCGGCGACCTCGGCCGCCTTGCCGGCCTCGAAGTCGTGGTTGCCGAGCACGGCCACGGCCGGGATTTTCACCGCCGCCTTCAGGTCGCGGGCCAGGGCGTGGGCCTCCTCCGGCAGGCCGAAGTCGGTCAGGTCGCCGCCGAGCAGGAGCACGTCGGCCAGCCGGCCGGCCTGCTCGAACAGCGGCTGCAACGTGCCCTGGGAGGTCTTGGTGTAGTGCAGGTCGGCCACGGCGGCGATGCGCACCGCGTCTGGTGAGTGGTGAGTGGTGAGTGGTGAGTGGTGAGTGGTGGTGCCGTTCTTGGTAGGTGGCATAGGTTGTTGTCTCCTCGGTACTCACCACTCACTTGCCCTCAATGACCCCCTCGGTCCAGTGTTCCACCTGCTCCGGCGTCAGCGGGCCGAACGGCGGCAACCGGGCGTCCCGGTAGCCCCACTGCTCCACGTCGATCAGGTACTGCGTCGGCGACAGGAGCGTGCCCTGGCAGAGCGGCTCGCCCGAGGGTTGCTCGCCCTCCTCCGCCTTGAGCCGGTCGAGCAGGTCGCGGATCACCCACCGCGGCACCTTGTCCCGGTCGGCCGGGTAGACGAACCCGAACAGCACCAGGTGACACAGCAGCACCCGCCAGTGGGTCTGGAACCGGTCCAGGAGCCGCCGCCAGTCGAGCCGGTCGCCGCAGGCCCGGACCAGGTGGGCGATGTCGGCCCCGTCGAACCGGCCGCGGTCCATGGTGAACACCTTGGAGAAGATCATCTCCTCCGGGCCGAGCAGCCGGACCGGCAGGCCGAGCAGCTCGCCCGGCTCGGCGTGGTCGAACCAGTCGTCGGTGACCGGGCCGATGCCGTTGCCGAGGTTGAAGATCAGGTCCACGAAGTGGTCGCCGGCGAATGCCTTGGCCAGCCAGTGTGGGTAGGTAATCTCAGTGCGGAAGTCGTCGGCCTCGAAGGCGGCGCGGGCGCGGCCGACGTCGGCCCGGCGGAGGAACAGGTCGAGGTCCTTGGTGTGGCGGACGACGCCGGTGTAGTGGGCGTAGGCGTAGGCGCCGCCGAGCAGGAACGGCACGTTCGCGTCGGTCAGCAGCTGGATTGCCCGGCGGTAGATCGCCTGGGCCGGGGCGCCGAGCGTCCCGGTGACGACGGCGGACATGGATGACTCCGGGTATGGCGAACGGACCGGGGCGGCCCGTCGGGTGTATCGGGATAGGGACAAACCGTAAACCGGCCCCCGGCGCGGCCTGCGCGCGGGGGCCGGGTGGATTTCCGACGCACCGTGAAAAAACGCAACTGGCGTGCCAGGGGTCGCCGGCCGGCACTAGGGGCGCACGACCGGCCCCGGGGCCGGGCCGACGGTCCAGCCCCACCACGGGATGGCGCCCATGAACAGCAGGACGAGCAGGACGACCACGAGCAGGCCGAACAGGCCGGACGGTCCGTAGCCCCACCGCCGCGAGTGCGGATAGGCCGGCACGCTGCCGAGCAGCAGGATCAGGAGGATGATCAGCAGAAGTGTCCCCATCGTGTGACTCCGCCGGAGGTTAGGGTTTCGCCCTACGCCGGCGGGTGATGGGGCAAGTTGCGTACCAAGAATCAATCGACGACCACCAGAGCGTCGTGGTGGGCGGCGTTTGGCTTGGCCGGGCGGACGGAGATTTCAACCCGTTGGCCGAGGGTGGTCAGATAGCGGAGGAGTCGGTCGAGTGTGTAACCTTCGACCTTGCCGCGCAAGAGGGCCGACACCTTCGGCTGATCCAGGCCGAGCAGCTTGGCCGCTTTGACCTGCGTGAGTTTTTTCGCCGTAATCAGGTCGCGGATGCGGCGGACCAGCTCCGCCTTGGCCAGCGCAAGTTCGGGCTGCGGTAGGCCGAGGTCGGCGAACACGTTGCCGCTGCCGGCCTCGACGTTAGCCCTCGCTTTCCCGGAGGCGCTTTTGCTCCCGGACCCATTCGGCATAGTGGCTCTCGGCATCCTTCAGTCTGGTTCGGACCCTGGCGATGTCGCCGGCCGGGGTCTTGATCCCCGATTTCGACTTCTTCTGGAAGGCGTGGAGGACGTAGACCGCACCGGCGAACTTGACGGTGTACACCACCCGGAAGGTGTTCCCGTCGTCGTCCTCGATCACTTCCAACACGCCCGCCCCGCCGAACCCTTTGAGCGGCTTGGCGTCGGGATGCTTGCCGCCGGTCTGGGCGTCGTACAGGGCTTGGCCGAACACCCGCCGCACGGGCTTCGGGAACCTCTGAATGTCCCTGCGGCTGGACGCGATCCAAAAGATCGGCTTAGGATTCGTTTCCACTTTTCATTTTCGTTCACCCCTTGGCCTACCACCATGATGCCTTATTTAGCATATCCTTGCAATCCCAGTAGGGGTGTGCATGCGAGCACTACTCCTGCATCGGCAGCGTCAGCTCCAGCCGCCGGCCGTCGCGCAGCACCGCCGCCGTCACCGTCTCGCCCGGCTGGTGCGCCGTCACCGCGTACGCCAATACGTCCGTCTCGCGGCGGAAGTCCGTCCGGCCGTCGTACGCCACCAGCACGTCGCCCTTCTTGAAGCCCGCCCGCGCCGCCGCCCCGTGCGGCCCGGCCCCCTGGCCGACCAGCTTCACCCGCAGGGCCATGCCCCCCGGCGGCAGGTTCGCCATCGGCCTGTCCTCGGCCGGCAGTGGCTCCAGGGCCATGCCGCCCAGCCCCATCCGCCGCAGGCCCCAGCTCGACGCCCGCCAGGAGATGTCGTCCCGGTGCCGCCAGCCGGCCGGCAGCGTCAGCGTCAATTCCTCGCGATGATCGCCCCGCTGCACCTCGGCCTTGATCGTCGCCCCGACCGGGTCGGCCCGGTGCAGCACCCACTGCACGTCGGCAATCGACAACAGCGGCTGGCCGGCCAGCGTCACGACCGCGTCGCCGGGGTGGAACCCGGCCCGGGCCGCCGGCGTGTCCGGCTCGGTCCGCAGCACCGTCGCCCGCTCCTTTGGGTCGAGGATCAGGCCGATCGATTTGGGGTGCGGGTAGGGGAACAGCGTCCGCTCGTCCAGCGGCTTGTGCCGCGACCGCTCCAGCGCCTTCTGGGCGTCGCCGATCTGATGGCAGTGGATGCAATTCTGGGCCACGTTGCCCTCGTAGTTCAGCGTCGGCCCGTACCGCTCGCCGGTGTGCGGCGCGCGGAGGTTGGGGTACTTCTCCGGCGACGGCACCTCCGGGGCTGGCCCCCGCTTGCCGGCCAAGGCGGCCTTGTTCGCCGGGTACTGCTTGTGCAGCTCCAGCGCCCCGGTCAGCGCCCGGGCCAAGCCCTCGATGGAGACGTCGTCGGACCAGTAGGTGCGGTGCGAGCGGGTGCCGAACCGGCCGTAGATGGTGCCGTCGGCGTTGAGCAGGAACGCGGCGAACGACTGGTCCGTGTCGTACTGGAAGAGATTCAGGTCCAGCCCGTTGGTCGAGACGACGCGGCAGCGGACGAACTGCTCCAACATCGGCCGGACGCGGCGGTCCTGGTTGACCAGGTCGTCGTCGAGCTTGACGCACTCCTCACACGGGATGCACCGCAGGATCACCAGCAGCGGCTTGCCGGTGGACCTGGCCTCCGCGAACGCCTTAGGCAGGTCGTTGTAGATCCAGAAGCCGTCGGCCTCGACCTTCTGCTTGTCGGCCCGCACCTGCTGCTCGCGGTTTTTGGGCTGGGCGGGCGCGAAACTGGTGACGGCGAGCGCGGCGGCGACGGTGAGGACGGCGGTGCGGGTCATGGCGGTGGTCCAGGGGTGTCGCCGCTTGCGGCGAAGCGACGCACTGCAGAGCCGCGAGCGGCTCCAGCAGATTACCACTTCCTGAGAATCGCTTCACGAATTTCTCACCCGCGCTTAATGCTTCGTGGAATATGGTTTCCGGGAGCCCGTCAGGGATCGCGCGCGACGGAACCGGAGGAGGCGGACATGCGACAGGTGCTCTTCGGGCTGACGGCCCTGGTTCTGGTCGGCGGGGTATACAGCTACCTCGGGTTCGCGGGCAAGCCGCTGGACCCGATGCTGACGGCCAAGGCGGACGTGAAGAACCTGGAGAAGGCCGCCGTGCGGTACTGCGCCCGCCAGGGCGAATACCCGGTCAGCCTCGACACGCTGGTGCAGACTGGCGACATCCCCGCGGACGTGCTGCGGGACCCGTGGAAGCACGAGTACCAGTACGACCCGGCCGGGCGGAAGAACAAGGGCGAGCGGCCGGACATCTGGACCGTCACGCCGGGCCGCGAGGTCATCGGCAACTGGGCGAAGGACCGCAGGTAAGGCCCCCTATCCCTTGGCCAGCTCGTCCAGCAGCTTCTGGGCGTCGGCGTTCTTCTGCGCGGCGGCCTTCCGCAGCCAGGTCTTGGCCTGCTCCACGTCTTTGGTCACGCCGCGGCCCATCGCGTAGGCGCGGCCGAGCGAGTACTGCGCCTTGGCGTCGCCCTGGTCGGCGGCTTTGCGGAACCACTTCACCGCCTCGGCGTGGTCCTTGGCCACGCCTTGCCCGTCGCGGTACGACGCGCCGAGGTTGAACTGGGCGGTCCGGTGGCCCTGGTCGGCCGCCTTGCGGTACCACTTGACCGCCTCGGCCTCGTCCTTGGCCACGCCCAGGCCGTTGTCGTACAGCCAGCCGAGGTTGAACTGGGCGTTGGCGTCGCCCTGGTCGGCCGCCTCGCGATACCACCGGGCGGCCTCGGCCTCGTCCTTGGAGACGCCCTGGCCCTGGGCGTACAACCAGCCGAGGTTGACCTGGGCGCGGGCGTGGCCCTGGTCGGCGGCCTCGCGGAGCCAGCGGGCGGCCTCGCCCTCGTCCTTGGGAACGCCCCGACCCTGGCGGTAGCAGACTCCCAGATCGAACTGCGCGTCCCGGTGGTCGCGCTCGGCCGCCTTGCGGAACCAGTTGACCGCCTCCGCCTCGTCCTTGGCCACGCCCGACCCGTGGAGGTACGCCCGGGCGAGGTGGTACTGCCCCCTGGCCAGGCCCGCGTCGGCCGCCTTGCGGTACCACTTGACCGCCTCGGCGGGGTCCTTGGCGACCCCCAGCCCGTATTGGTACAGGAAACCCAAGTTGTCGCAGGCCACGGACAGGCCCTGCTCGGCCGCGAGGCGGTACCACTTGGCCGCCTCGGCCTCGTCCCGGGCGACGCCCCGCCCGGTGCGGTACAGGACCCCGAGGTCGTTGCGGGCCAAGTTGTGGCCGCGGTCGGCGGCCCGGCGGTACCAGGTCGCGGCCTCGGCGTGGTCCTGCTTCACGCCCCGCCCCGTGTCCAGGGCGTACCCGACCCGGAAGGTCGCCTCCAGGTCGCCCCCGTCGGCCGCCTTGCGGTACCACTTGACCGCCTCGGCCTCGTCGTACGACACCCCGTGGCCGTTGGCGTATAACTTGGCCAACTCCCGCTGCGCCCACGCCTCGCCCCGGTCGGCCGCCTTGCGGTAGCGGCCGGCCGTCTCGGCCGCCGGCGGGGTCGCCTCCAGCACGACCCGCAGTTGCTGCGGGGCGTCGTCGCGGAGCAGGTCCAGGGTCACACCCGTCCCCGGTTCCAGGGCGGCGATGCGGCCAGCCAACTCGGCCTGGGCGGCGCGGAGCGGCTGGCCGTTCAGCCGCAGCAGCACGTCGCCGACCCGCAGGCCGGCCCGCTCCGCGGGGCCGTCCGGGACGACCCCGCCGACCCGCAACCCCGTCCCCGGCTCCAGTTTGAGGCGGCCGGCGAGGTCGCCGTTCACCGGGGAGTACTGGATGCCGGCGCTCGCCTTGCGCGCCCGCGCCAGGCTCACCACCGGCACCAGGCCGCGGGTGTTGCCCACGAGGTTGGGGTTCTGATCCTTGCCGTACTTGCCGCGGACGAAGTCCGGGACCCGCTTCTTCACGTACAGGTCCAGCTCCGAGAGCGAGACGGTGCGGTCGCCGTCCAGGTCGGCGTCGCCCTGCAGGCCCTTGATGAGGTAGTGGAAGAAGACGCCGTGCTTGAGATCGTCGTGTTCGAAGGCCAGTTCGCCGGCCGAGCAGGAGAACAGGGCCGCCACCCCGCCCGGCGGCTGGGCGGTCTGCGGCCGGCTGACACTGGTCAGGTCGGCCGTCACACGGCGGGAGTGGTCGGCGACCGGGTCGTTGCGGCAGGCGTCGGCCAGGAGCAGCCGGAACCCCGCCCGGCACCGCTCCAGCTCCTTGTACACCTCCGTGAGCGAGACGAGCGTCTGCCGGTCGGACAGGGCGGCATCCATCGGGCAGAAGTAGTGGTCCTTGGAGTCGCGGAACTCGACGCCGTGTCCGGCGAAGGCGACGATGACGCTGTCGGCCCGGGTGCGGTTCTTCAGGAGCAGGCGGAGTTCTTTGCGAACGTTGGCGGCCAGCGGCAGGAAGCGGTGATTCTCCGCGCCGCGGGCCTGGGTCATCAGGACGACGTTTTCGGAGCGGTAGCCGGAGTCGCGGAGCACCTGAGCGAGCTGAACGACATCCGCCTCGGCGAATTGCAGCGGCCGCAGCTCGTTCTCACCATACTGGCGGACGCCGATGAGCAGGGCGTATTTTTCGCCGATCGGCTTTGGTTTGTCGTCGGCTGAGGCGCGCCCGGCCCAGGCGATGAAACTGACGGCGGCCAAGATTCTGACTGCGCGAAACACGTCCGTCTCCTGGTCGTCTTTCGCCTCCGATTCGGACTCGGCAGGCCATACGGCCCGCAAGGTCCAAACCTAACGGCACGACCGGCGACAGAGGGTCTTTCGCTGTCGGCCCCCCGGCCGTCGAGGGCCGCCGGGCGGCGGTGCTCTCCTCGCCCATCCGGGCACATTACTCCGCCCGCACGTACTCGACCGCGTTCCGGAACAGCTTCAACCCGTCCCCCTCATCCCGCAAGCCGTCGCGGGTCCAGTGCGGGTGCTGCGTCGGCAGCACGTGCCGTTCCGGGTGCGGCATCAGGCCGAGCACCCGGCCAGTCGCGTCGCACACGCCGGCCACGTCACCCTGCGTGCCGCTGGGGTTATCGGGGTAGCCGGCCGCCGGCGACCCGTCCGGCTTCGTATAGCGCAAGACGAGCTGCCCGGATTGCTCCAAGCCCTTCAAAATCCACTCCTTGCGACAGACGAAGTTTCCCTCGCCGTGGGCGATCGGCAGGAGCAGGCGGTCGCAGTCCTTGAGCCAGACGCAGTTACCTGGCGTGGCTCGCAGGTGCGTCCAGCGATCCTCGAAGCGGCCGGTGTTGTGGGCGAGAGTCGCTAGCGGGCCGTCCTCGTCCGGCGGGACAATGAGTCCGGCTTTGAGTAGCGCCTGGAAGCCGTTGCAGATGCCGATGATGAGCTTCTCGGCGTCGCGGAACTCGCGGAGGGCGTCGCCGAGGAAGGCGGTCAGCTCGGTGGCGAGGATCTTGCCGGCGGCCACGTCGTCGCCGTAGGTGAACCCGCCGGGGACGGCGAGGATGTCGTACTGCTTGAGCAGCCGGGGGTTCTCGCGGAGGCGGTGGACGTGGACGCGGTCGGCCCGGCCGCCGGCCCGCTGGAAGGCGAATTGCGTCTCCTCGTCGCAGTTGGCGCCGGGGGCGCGGAGGACCAGGGCGGCGGGGGTGGCCATGCGACGGTCCCCGAAAAGTGGGGAAAAGGCTTGACCGCGGGCGGGGGGACCGCCCACAATGGGGTCAGTGTAGTGCTCAGCACTGCCATCGCCAGCTTGGCCGGGAGGACCTCGGCTTCGCGGCCCCCGCGGCTGCGAAAACTGCGGTGAGCAAGTGTCCGGGGACGCGCCCCCAAATTTTTCCCCCGGACCGTTGACACCCCCTTCCCGGCTGCCTATAGTACGGGAGTCCCGTCGCCTATCTGACGGCGGGACAAGCCAGCAACCCGATGAATCCCGGGCCACCCGGCCCGACTCTAAGGTTGCCAGCGAACTGGTCTTTGACAATCCGGTAGCCCAATAGTTACGAGCCTTACGAGGATGTGTTGTCGCCATCCGGCGAAACACATCCCGCACGAGGAAGCGTAAGCCGAATCGTGCGAGTTTTGAGTTTCGCCTTATGGCGACCCTCAGACCTTTCTCGTCGATTGCTCTCCCGAACTTCGGTTCGGGTTGACATGAAGACACATTTTGAAGGGTTTGATCCTGGCTCAGAACGAACGTTGGCGGCGTGGATTAGGCATGCAAGTCGAACGAATCCCCGGTAGCTTGCTATCGGGGGGAAGTGGCGAAAGGGGCAGTAATGCGTGGGTAACCTACCCCGGGGACGTGGATAGCCTTCCTAACGGAAGGGTAATACACGGCGATCTGGCTGAGGGGCATCCCTTGACCAGGAAATGAATCTCGCCTCGGGAGGGGCTCACGTCGTATTAGCTTGTTGGTGGGGTAACGGCCCACCAAGGCGAAGATGTCTAGCGGGTGTGAGAGCACGACCCGCGCCACTGGCACTGAGACACTGGCCAGACTCCTACGGGAGGCTGCAGTCGAGGATCTTCGGCAATGGGCGCAAGCCTGACCGAGCGACGCCGCGTGTGCGATGAAGGCCTTCG
>DASXAN010000029.1:0-8441 GCA_036406755.1 Gemmataceae bacterium | reverse complement strand
CGGCGGCTCACGCCGCCGGTTCGCCAAAACCGAACCGCTCGCCCGCGCTTGCCGGAATCGCCGATCAGTCCTCGACCTTGACGCAGCGCCCGAAGATGGCCCCGGCCGACACCCACCCGTTGACGCGGCCGCGGTTGTTGCCAATCTGGAACCGCGGCCCCTGGATCCCCTTAACCAGATGAAGATACTCGCGTCCGTTGACCTTGCACAACACGATGTCGCCGACCTTCAGCGTCGCCGGGTCCGCAGGCACGACCGTACAGAGTTGGCCGGACTCGATCTTGCCCGACATGGAATTGCCGCGCGGCCGGAACGACACGGTTTCGCCGTCCCGCAATCGCTGGATGTGGCTGGTGGCCCAACCCATGTGCCGCACCTCGGCCGCCGAGTTCGTTACGTCAGCGAATGGACTCGCCAACTCGGGGGCGGGTTCGGCCTCAGAACCGCAACCGTAGCCCCCGCAGCCGCTCGACGGTCGCCGCCATCAGCGCGTCCTCCGCCGCTTCGTCGGCCGCCAAGTACGTCACTGAAAACCGTAGATACGGCCCCGCGTCGTCCCACGGCACGCAGCACACCGACTGCTCCCGGATCAGGAGCTGCGACGCCTCCTCGGCGTTCGGAAATGATCGGTCGCCCGCCGCGACCGGTGCCTTCACGTACAGGAAGTATGTCCCCCCCGGCATCTGCGCGTCGAAACCAACTTCGGTCAGTGCCGCGACGAGCTTCCGCAGCCGCCGCTCGTACTTGGCCCGCACCGCCACCGCGATCGCCGGCGTCCGCAGCGCCTGGGCGGCGGCCTGCTGGACGGCCATGAACTGGCCGGAGTCGCAGTTGTCCTTCACGTCGGCATACGCCTGGACGATCCGCGGATGGCCGGCGACGAACCCCATCCGCCAGCCGATCATGTTGAACCCCTTCGACAGCGAGTGTACCTCGACCCCGACCTCCCGCGCCCCCTCGACCTCCAGGAAGCTCAGCGGCTTCTGGCCGTAGGTGAGCAGCACGTGGGCCGCGTCCTGCACGACGACGACGCGGTTGGTCCGGGCGAAGTCGATCACCTGCCGGTAGAAGTCGCGGCCGGCGACGGCCCCGGTCGGGCTGTTCGGGTAGTTGATGACTAGCAACTTCGCCCGCCGCTTGACGTCAGCCGGGATCGCCGCCAGGTCCGGTAAGAACCCATTCTCGGCCCGCAGCGGCAGCTTGTACACCTCGCCGCCGTAGTAGCGGGTGTGCGTGCCGGCCACCGGGTAACCGGGCACGGTCATCAGCGTAACGTCGCCGGGGTTGACGAACACGGCCGGCAGCATGGCGTACGCCGGCTTCGACCCGATGCAGTGGCAGATTTCGGTTGCCGGGTCGAGTTGCACGCCGAACCAGTGCCGCATGTACTCGGCCGCCGCCTCCTTGAACGCGGTGATGCCGTTGTCGGCGTACCCGCGGTTCTCCAGCCGATCGACCTCGGCCTTGAGCCGGTCGCGGACGGCCGGGTCGGCCATGTCGTCGTTTTCGCCGATGCCGAAGTCCAAGAGTGGCCGGTCGGGGTGTGCGGCCAGCGCGGCCCGCTTGGCACGCTTGATCTTTTCGAACTTGTAGATCTCGGTCCCTTTGCCGTAGTTCGCCCCGCCGATGCGGTCGGCGAACAGAGTCTGGAACCAGGGGTCCGCGGAGGAAGTGGCGTCGGCCATCGGGGGACGGTCCGGGATCGGGGTGCGGGCTTCGTCCTGTTGTACCCGATCCCGGCCGGCCGACAATCGAGGGCGGTCGGAGCTAGAGCCCGCCGACCGGCGTCATCAGGCAGTTGAGGCGCACCCTCATGACCCGCCCCGCGACCACGCCGAAGTCCAGCCAGAAGTAGCGGTGCCACGTCAGCTTCTGGCCCGGGATGGTCGTCGTTTCGGACTCGGTGCGGTTCGGGTCGCCGAGCAGCTCGGTGACCTCGCCGATCGACGGGTTCTTGCTCGGGGTGATGACGAGGTACTCGGCCCGGATGGACGTCTTGAGCTGGCGGGCGAACTCGATCGCGGCCGGGTAGACGTCCTGGCCGGCCACGCTCGGCGCCCTGCGAACCAGGGCATCCAACTTGGGGTCGCGGGCGTTCGAGTGGCGGGTCGTCACCTTGGCGTCGAGCACGTGACCGAGCAACTTCAGCGCGTCCACTTCCGCGGCCGGCTCGGTCGGCGACCGGTGCGGCTTCGGCTTCTTGGCCGTCGCCGCCTTGGCCGGGTCGGGGGCCGACCGGCCGCCCGGGACCGACTCGGCCGCCACCACGTCGCAGAACCGCATTTCGGCCCGGACAGCCCGGACCTTGCCCTGGCCGACGCCGAACTCCAGCCAGCCGTACCGCATCCACGCCACGCGGAAGTGGGTCCGTCCTCTGTGTTGCGGCGTGTCCAGATAGATGTCGCTCTCGGACGTGCCGTCCGGCTTGCCCAGGAGCGCTTCGACCGCCTTCCAGTCCGGCGTCTCGGACACCTGGATCGTGAGGTGGTACAGGCCGCGCGGCGCCAGGGCGAGGATCGCCGCCTCGAACCCGTCCGCCATGCCCCGCTGCTTGATCGGGCCGATCGCCATCTCCTTCAGCTCTTTGTCGGTCGGCGCGGGCATCGCCGGGATGGTGGACCCGTCGTCCAGCGTGACGCGGTTGAACTTGTAGGTGTTGGTGCTGTCGGCCGTGCCCAGCAGGTTGAGCGCCGCCTTCTCATGGCCGGTGAGCTTCCGCGGGGCCGCCAGGCCCCACATGGTCGAGGTGGTCCAGCCCTGGTCCGGCGCGATCTGGAGTTTGGGGCCGGGAGTGCCCTTCGACTTGGCGGCCGGCGGGGCCGGCGGCGGGTCGGCCGGGGCCGGTTTGTCGGTCGCGGCCGGCTTGTCCGCGGGCGCCGAGGCGAAGAAGGGCCGGGCGGCTTGCTCCGGCGCGGCGGCCGTCTCCGCCGGGGCGTCATCCAGTTGCGGGCCGCCCAGGAACACCACGCCTAACGCGAACGTCAGAATCCCGGCCCCGAACACGCCGGCCGTGATCAGCAGCTTCAGCCCGGTGCTCATGTCGCCCCCGGTCGGTGAAGATCGGGGGCGCGAGTCGGCCCCGGCACAAGCGTAGTAGCGCCCGCCGGAAGTGCAAGCGGCGGTTCAGCATTCGCTCAGACTGACCGGCAGCTGCACCGCCAGTCCGCCCTCGGCCGTCTCCTTGTACTTCGAGCTCATGTCCTGGGCCGTCGCCCACATCGACGCGATCACGGCGTCCAGCGGCACCTTCGCCTGCGACGGGTCACTCTCCAGGGCGAGGTTGGCGGCCGTGATCGCCTTGACCGCCCCCATCGTGTTCCGCTCGATGCACGGCACCTGCACCAGCCCGCCCACCGGGTCGCACGTCAGCCCGAGGTGGTGCTCCATGGCGATCTCGGCCGCCATCAGCACCTGCCCCACCGACCCGCCGAGCACCTGGCACAGCCCGGCGGCGGCCATGGCGCTGGAGACGCCGATCTCCGCCTGGCAGCCGCCCTGGGCGGCCGATAGTGTGGCCCCCTTCTTGAACAGGCTGCCGATTTCGCCGGCCGTGAGCAGGAAGTCTTCGACGCCGGCCTCGGTGCCGTCGCAGAAGCACACGTAGTACAGGAGCACGGCCGGGACGACGCCGGCGGCCCCGTTCGTCGGTGCGGTGACCACGCGGCCGAAGGCGGCGTTCTCCTCGTTGACGGCCAGAGCGAAGCAGCTGACCCACTTGAGCGTGTCGCGGAACCCGCCGTCGCCGTGCCGGACGGCGTCCTCCCACGCCTCCAGCGAGTCGAACTGCCGGCCGCCGAGGAGCGCCCGGCTGATTCTCGCCGCCCGCCGGACGACGCCGAGCGACCCGGGCAGGACGCCTTCGGTCTGGCAGCCGCGGAACACGCACTCCCGCATGGTCCGCCAGATGGCCGCCAGGCCGGCGTGGATCTCGTCGGCGGAGCGCCACGTCAGCTCGTTCCGCCAGACGACCTGCGGGACGGTCAGCCCGTGCTCGCGGCAGTGGCGGAGCAGGTCGGCGGCCGTGTCGATCGGCATGGGCAGCCGCACGGCCCGCGCGGCGTCGAGCCGCTCGCCCTGCTGCACGACGAACCCGCCGCCGACGGAGTAGTACGTCTCGCTCACCTCCGGCCCGTCGTCGAGGACCGCCGTCAGCATCAGCCCGTTGGGGTGGAAGGGCAGGGTGGTGTCGGGGTGGAAGACGAGGTCGGCTTCGGGCCGGAACGGGATGCGGCGGGAGCCGCCGAGGGCAATGCGGCTGGCGGCGCGGATGGCGTCCACAGTCTCGTGGAGGCGGGCGGGGTCGCAGGTGACGGGGTCGTCGCCGGCGAGGCCGAGGATCACGGCGACGTCGGTGCCGTGGCCGCGGCCGGTCTTGGCGAGGGAGCCATACAGGTCCGCGCGGACGCGGCCGACGCGGTCGAACAGGCCGCGGTCGCGGAGGGCGGCGAGGAACCGCTGGGCGGCCCGCCACGGCCCCATCGTGTGCGAGCTGGACGGGCCGACGCCGATCTTGAAGATGTCGAACGTGCTGATCGCTTCCACCGGCCGGCTCTCACGCATGGGGGCCAGGCGCCGCCGGCGCTCATCGGTTGTGGCGCATCTTCTCGTACATCTCGCGCTGCTGCTCGGCGCTCTGCTTCAGCGCCTCCGCCTTGTCCTGGGGCGCGGCGGCGGCGGTCGGCTTGTCGCCGGAGCAGGCGGCGAAGCTCAAGACCAGGGCCGCCAGCCCGGCGGCGGCGGCCCGACAAACGGCCCGGTTCAACGGTCGCTCCTCCGCAATCAGGGCAGGGTCGCGGTTTCGCCGCCGGCGCGGGTGCTGACGGCCATCCAAATGACCGGGTCAATGTCGTCGGCGACGAATTGGACCGACCCGTCACACATGCAGACGTTAACGCCGCCTATGTGGTAGCTGCTGGCCGGCGTGACCAGCTGCCACCAGTCGCTGTTCGGCCGCCAGCACGGCTGGTTCGGCGGCAGGATGTGATTGTACCACCCCTTGAAGATGCTGCCTTCGGTCCACGGGTAGCCACGGTACCGCCACGCCCCCACGGAGTCCCACGCGATCAGGTTGGCCGTCTGCCAGTTCTTTGCCTGGAGCGCCGCCCGGGCCGCCGCGGCGGAAGCCGTCGTGACTGTACCCGCCTCGTAGCAGTCGATCTTGCGCTTCGGCTCGCCACCCCGGGGCGCCGGCCCATTGCACACCTCCGAATACATAACGGTGTTGCTGGTCCCGTCCCTAACGTCCACGATGCGAACTGGCTTCAGCGCCGGGATGGTGATCGTCGTCCCGGTGTTCGCCGTCTCGGTGGTCGCTGAGCCGAACACGCCGTCCCAGGCCTTGGCCGTGCTTACCCAGCTGCCGGAGTTGGCGTGGTAGTTGCCCCAGCCCATCGGGTCCTGGGATGTCGGCGGGTTCAGATAGTACTCGGACGGGCAGATGGTCAGGCTCGGCCGCTGGGCCGCGACGCTCGGGTTGATCCCGTCATATGGCCCCGTCTTCAGATCGATCTGCTGGTACAGGTTAGCCTGCTCGACATACGGCAGGGCCTGGGCCGTTGGCGAGAAATAACCCGGCCCGGAGTACGCACCCGCGGGGAATGACTTCCTGGTGAACTCGTAGTTCAGCGTAGCTAACCCCCACTGCTTCAGGTTGTTGACACACTTGGTGCGGTTGGCCGCCTCGCGGACCTTCTGCACGGCCGGCAACAGCAGGCCGATCAGGACGGCGATGATGGCGATCACCACCAGCAACTCGATCAGCGTGAAGGCGCGGCGGGTCTGTCCGGTGGACATGGCGGCACCCCGAGGAGAAGGAGGGAAAAACAACGCTCAGCGCAAGTCGAGCCGACGCTGAGTATAACCGCGTTCGACCCGAAGTCACGCGAATTCGCGGCGATGTCCTCCTCAATCCGGTCGTGCGCCGGCCACTCAACGGTCGGCGATTCAGGCCACGTTGTCAAATGTGGGCTGTGTGGGCAACGTGAGCAATGCGGGCTGCAACACCGGCGCTAGCTGCGCTACCGGGGTGATAGGGGCACCGGGAGCTGAATCCCGCAGACTCGCTACAAACCTCCCAATTTGCCACAGTCACCGGCCATCGGCGTTTGGAGCGATGCGCCGCACCAGCCGATAGTCCTCCTTGGCGTACATGGCGATGAAGATGTCGCCCGCCTCGGTGACGTAACCGCGGTACATGCCGTCCGTCTGCGCCGACACGGCGGCGGCCATGTGGCCCTCCCGGTCCAGAGCGATCAGCCCGCCGACGCCGCCCGGCTCGTCCGGCAGCTGGTCGATCGCCGCCCGGGCCGCGTCGGCCACGCCGGAATGCGCATACACCATCCGGGCGACGACGTCGTGTGCGACGGCGTGGCGGATGAACACCTCGCCGGTGCCGGTGCAGGAGACGCCGCAGGCCCGGTCGTCGGCGTACGTGCCGGCCCCGATCACGGGGCAGTCGCCGATCCGGCCGGTCCATTTGTCGTTGACCCCACCGGTGGACGTGCCGGCCGCCAGGTTGCCGTGGGCGTCCAGGGCGACGGCCCCGACCGTCCCGAATGCCAGGTCCGCCCGCACCGGGCCGGCCGCCCCGGCCGCGGCCGGGGCACCCTCCCGGCCGGTGTGCTTGCCGACGGACGAGCGAATGGCCCGCAGCCGGCGGTCGGTCCAGAAGTAGGCGTTGCTCACCGCCTCAATCCGATACTGCCGGGCGACGGCCTCGCCGAGCACGTACCGCTCCGCCCCGTCGCCGGCGAGCATCATGTGCCGGCCGCCGGGCATCTCCATGACGGCCCGGGCGGCCGAGATCGGGTTCTTGACGTGGGTGACGCCGGTGACGGCCCCGGCCCGCTTCCGCACGTCCCGCTTGCCGGCCGTCGGCCCCGCCGCCTGGTCGCCCGTCATCCGCCCGTCCATGATGGCCGCATCCATTTCCACTCGGCCGTCGTGGGTGAACACGGCCCCTTTGCCGGCGTTGAACAGCTCCGAGTCCTCCAGCACGCGGACGGCGGCCTCAACCGCATCCACGCCCGTTTTGCCGTGCAGCGTCCGGTAGCCGGCCTCGAGCGCCTGGGCCAGCGTGTCCTCGTAGTCCTTGCGGGTGACGGGCTGGCCGGTTTCAAGCTTGTCCTTCGTCATCTCCGCCTGGGTGATGACGCCGGCCCCGCCGTGGATGACCAGCACGACCTTCGCCGGCCGGCCGGCCGGCGCGTCCGCCGAACGAACCTGCGCGACACCGACCCCGACTAGACCCACGATCATGCCGACGATCAGGTATCGGAGACGAATTGTTGCGTTCACGTGCGTCCGCCTTTCTAGTTGCCGATCTTGAACAAGGTATCCGCCGGCGGCAGGACCTTCGGCCACTGGCCGCGGTAGGTCACGTTCCGCACCCGCACGGCGGTGTCATCGACATAGTGGAACAGCCCGAACGTCCGCTGGTTCGTGGACTCCACCGGCCGCTCGTACACGACCTCGCCGTTCAGCCGCAGGGTCACCGTATCGCCGGCCAGGGTCAATGCCAGCCGGTTCCACGCTTTCGGCTTGAGCGGCAGCATTGCCGGCCCGCGGCGGCATTGCGGTTCCGTCGTGGCGTTCTCCGGCGGCAGGCCGGTGCGGTCGTGCGGCCCCTCGGTCAGCCAGTGGACCTGCACGCCCTTCGGGTCGAGCAGGAAGCACAGCCGGTCCAGGGCCGGGTGCACGTGAAACTTCTCCGGCTCGTAGTAGAACTCGCACTCGATCGTGCCATCTTCCAAGAGCGGCCGGTGGTAGTGCAAGGCGCTCTCGGCATAGGACCGCGGTGCCGGACGCCCGTCCGGCTGTTCGACCCGGCCGCCGCCGCCGAGGATTTCCTCGCCCCGCTTGGCCCACACGTCGGCGGTTGCGCTCGACTCGAAGGTGTTGGCCGACATGATGGGCGACCGCTGGTACGACCGCCAGCCGGTCAATTCGCCGGCGGCCGAGAGGTGCAGCACGTCCGGCACGGTCGGCTGGCCGGTGATCCGCAGATTGCGGACGCCGGATGTGACCGACCGGCTGGCGTGCAGCACCAGCCACGGGTCCGGGTCCGCCGGCAGCGGCTCTTGAGCCACCTGCCGGTCATTGACCAAGGCCGTCCACTGCCCGTCCTTGACGACCAGCCGATGGTGATACCATTCGCCGAGGCCGGCCAGCGGCGGGTCGATCGTGCCGCTGCGTAGCCTGCGATCGAGTCCAACGAAGTCGAACCCCTTGCGGTCATTCTTCAGCTCGACCCGCAGGCCCCCGTACCCGAGATGCGCCTCGCGGGTGGTACCCGTGGTCAGGTCGGCGGTGACCTCGAACTCGCCGCGGAGCGGCACCCGCAGGTACAGATAGTCCTGATGGTGTCCGGGCAGGTGCCGCACCCCGCCGCCGACGACCGCCCAATGGGCGGGCGACTGACCCTGGCCGCGGCTGGCGGCCCG
>DASXAN010000028.1:0-5746 GCA_036406755.1 Gemmataceae bacterium | reverse complement strand
AACAGTCGTGTCAAGCCGACCTTGGCATTCGGCCGGATGCCGGCGGCGGCGCGACCCGCAGCGGCGGCAGAAATGCTAACCCCCGGCCCAGCGCGGCCGGGGGTCAGAAGAATTGGTGCCGGTTGCCGGCGATTACTTGGCCGCCTTGGCCATCGTCGTGGTGCCGCAGCAGACCGGGGTGTTGTTCATCATGACGCAGCAGGAGCAGCCAGCGGCCATCATGGTGCTCATGCAGTCGCAGCAGGCTTGAATCATCTTGCAGCATTCGGCGTCGCCCGACGTGCAGGTGATGGTGCAGCCGTCCTTGGTCATCTCGCACTTGCACAGCCCCATGGTCAGGTTGCAGCAGCAGACCATCATGCCGTTCATCATGCAGCAGAGCGAGCACATGCCGCCCTGGAGCATCATGCACAGGTTCTGCATCATGCTGCAGGCCATCGGGTCGTCGCAGGAGCAGGTGATCTTCATGCCCCCGCTGCACTTCTCCATCTTCATGGTGCACCGCGGCACCATGAGCATGTTCGGCATCATCGGGGCGGCGGTCCCGCCCATCGGCGACGACGCCATGCCGGGCATGCCCATGCCCGGCATCCCCATCCCGGTGCGGTCCATCATCATCGTGTTCGCCATTGACCCGTACTCCTCCGGTCAGCCCGCCGGCCCCGCCCGTCCGTCGGGCGTCCCCCGGCAATGAGTGGCGGCGATCATACCCCGGACCGGGTGCGATTGCAACGACTTTATCGCTTTTGCCGCCGAACTTTCCGCCGCCGAATGTTCCTCAGCATACTGCACCGGGGTGGTATACTTCCGGTGTGGGCCGCTCGCCACGACAACCGCTGGTGCCGCCATGTCCCCCCTCGTCGGCGTCATCATGGGTTCCCGGTCGGACTGGGAAACGCTCCGCCACACGGCACAAACCCTGGAATCACTTGGCGTTCCGCACGAAGTTCGGGTCGTTTCGGCCCACCGGACGCCGGACCTGCTTTTTGATTACGCCTCAACCGCGGCCGGCCGGGGGATCGAAGTCATCATCGCCGGGGCAGGGGGGGCCGCCCATTTGCCGGGCATGGCGGCGGCCAAGACGTGGCTGCCCGTTCTCGGAGTGCCGGTCGAGTCCGCGGTGCTGCGGGGTGTCGATTCGCTGCTGTCGATCGTGCAAATGCCGGCCGGCATCCCGGTCGGGACGCTGGCCATCGGCCGCTCGGGAGCCGTGAACGCCGCGCTCCTCGCCACGGCCATCCTCGGCATCAAGTATCCGGACTACCGCACCGCCCTGGACGAATACCGCGCCAAGCAGACGCAAGCCGTCCTCGACCACCCCGACCCGCGGACCGGGGGTCAGGCATGATCGTCGGCATTGTCGGCGGCGGGCAGCTCGGGCGGATGCTAGCCCTGGCCGGCATCCCGCTAGGCCTCCGCTTCCGCGTCCTCGATCCGGCCTCCGAGGCGGCCACCGACCCGGTCGCCGACCGGGTCGTCGGCGAGTACGAGGACTACGCCGCCCTGGCCGACTTCGTCCGCGGGCTGGACGTGGTCACCTACGAGTTCGAGAACGTGCCCGTTCGCAGCACCCGCTGGCTGGCCGAGCGCGTCCCGGTCCACCCGCCGCCGGCGGCCTTGGAGGTCGCCCAGGATCGTATCCACGAGAAGCAGTTTTTCGTCCGGGCCGGCATCCCCGTACCGGAGTTCCGAGACGTCCAGACGCGGGCTGACTTCGACGCCGCCCTGGCCGCAATCGGGTTGCCGGCAGTGCTCAAGACGCGGCGGTTCGGGTACGACGGCAAGGGGCAGGCCGTGCTCCGGACCGCGGCGGACGCGGAGGCGGCGTGGGGACTGCTCGGCGGCCGGCCGCTGATCCTGGAGCAGCTTGTCCCGTTCGACCGCGAGCTGTCGATCCTGGCCGTCCGCAGCCGAGGCGGGGCGACGGTGTTCTACCCGCTGGTGGAGAACGAACACCGCGGCGGCATCCTATGCCGCAGCCGAGCCCCGGCCCCGGATGTTGACCGCGAGTTACAAACGAAAGCCGAGCGATATGCCGCGGCCGCCCTAGAGGGGCTCGACTACGTCGGCGTCTTGGCGATCGAGTTCTTCCAGGTGAACGGTTCGCTGTTGGCGAACGAAATGGCACCGCGGGTGCACAACTCCGGCCATTGGACCATCGAAGGGGCGGAAACCAGCCAGTTCGAGAATCATCTGCGGGCCGTCATCGGGTGGCCGCTGGGCAGCACAACCGCGGTCGGCCACAGCCTGATGCTCAACCTGATCGGCACGATACCGGACCCGGCGGCGGTGCTGGCCGTGGACGGCGCGCACCTGCACCTGTATGGCAAGTCGCCGCGGCCGGGGCGGAAGCTCGGCCACGTCACCCTCCACGCCGCGGAGGCGGAGTCACTTCGGCGGCAGTGGGCACGTCTGAACGCCGAGGAATGGGCCGCGGGTCAGAAGTCGATATGATCGACTCTGTTCCATCCGCAATCGTTCCCGGGTCAGTTCGATGAGTCGCGACAGCAACCGTCATAGCCTCCTCACCACCAGCGGCATCGGCCGGGCCCCCAACCGGGCCATGCTCCGGGCCGTCGGCTTCCACGACGACGACTTTGACCGGCCGATGGTCGGCGTCGCCAGCCTGTTCAGTGACATCACCCCGTGCAACGCACATCTCGACCGGCTGGCCCGCAAGGGGTGCGAGGGCGTGCGGGCGGCCGGCGGCGTGCCGCAGATCTTCGGTGCCCCGACCGCATCCGACGGCATCATGATGGGCCACCAGGGGATGCGGTACAGCCTCGTGTCCCGCGAGGTCATCGCCGACTCGATCGAGGTCGTCGCCGGCGGCATGAATCACGACGGCGTTCTCGCGTTCGGCGGCTGCGACAAGAACATGCCCGGGTGCCTGATGGGCATGGCCCGGCTGAATGTCCCCAGCGTGTTCGTCTACGGCGGCAGCATCCTGCCCGGCGTCGGCCCGGGAGGAGAGGCTGTGGACATCGTCTCGATCTTTGAGGCCGTCGGTCGCTACCAGGCCGGCAAGCTCGACGAGCGCGGCGTGCACCAGATCGAGTGCGAGTCGTGCCCCGGGGCCGGGTCCTGCGGCGGCATGTACACCGCCAACACCATGAGCTCGGCCATCGAGGCGATGGGCATGTCGCTGCCGTACGACGCCAGCCACCCGGCCGTGTCGGCGGCGAAGGAACGGGAGTCGTTCCTGGCCGGCGAGGCGCTCGTCCGCTGCATCGAACACGGCTTGAAACCCCGTGACATCATCAACCGCCGCTCACTTGAGAACGCGTATACGTTGGTCCTGGCCCTGGGCGGTTCGACCAACGCCGTGCTACACCTGATGGCGATCGCCTGCGAGGCCGGCGTCGAGTGGACGCTGGCCGACTTCGACCGCCTCGGCGGCAAGGTGCCGCACCTGGCCGACCTCAAGCCCGGCGGGCGGTACGTCATGTACGACCTGCATGCGGTCGGCGGCACCCCGGCCGTGATGCGGGCGCTGCTCGACGCCGGCTTCCTCCATGGCGACTGCGTCACCGTCACCGGCAAGACCATCGCCGAGAACCTCGAGGACGTGCCGAGCGTCTACAGCCGCAAGCAGGATGTTGTCCTGCCGCTGGAGCGGCCGATGCACCCGACCGGGCACATCATCATCCTGCACGGCAACCTCGCCCCCGATGGGGCGGTGGCGAAGGTGGCCGGCCTGAAGGAGCGGAAGATCACCGGTCCGGCGAGGGTGTTCGACGGCGAGGAGGCGTGTGCCGCGGCGATCCAGGACCGGCGGATCAAGCCGGGCGACGTGGTCGTGATCCGCGGCGAGGGGCCGGTCGGCGGGCCGGGGATGCGGGAGATGCTCGCGGTGACGGCGGCGTTGGTCGGGCAGGGGCTGGGCGAGAAGGTCGGGCTGATCACGGACGGGCGGTTCAGTGGCGGCACGCATGGGCTAGTCGTCGGCCACGTTGCCCCGGAGGCCCACGTCGGCGGGCCGCTGACGCTGCTTCGGGACGGCGACGTGGTCACGATCGATGCCGACGCCAAGCGGCTCGATGCGCGGCTGGATGACGTCGAGTTGGGCCGGCGGCGGGCGACGTGGAAGCAACCGCCAGTGCGGGCGGAGCGCGGCGTGCTGGCGAAATACGCTCGTACCGTCCACTCGGCCAGCGAGGGGGCGGTGACTGGGTGATTGAGTCTTCGTTTCGCCGCGCGGCGCGGCTAAGCGGTCCTCTCACTTAGCCGCGCGGCGAAACGGACACCGAGCCCGCTTGTCGGCCCGCCCGCCCCGCCGTATCTCAACAACTCACACCCGCGACTGCCACCCCGAGCTGGACCGACCCATGGTCACCACCCCCGACGGCAAGAAACTCGTCACCCTCATCCCCGGCGACGGCATCGGCCCGGAGTGCGTCGAGAGCGCCCGCAAAATCGTCGAGGCGGCCGGGGCCAAGCTGGCTTGGGAGGTCCGCCACGCCGGCGAGCGCGTGTTCAAGCAGGGCATCGCCTCTGGCGTGCCGCAGGAGACGATCGAGAGCGTCCGCAAGACCCGCTGCGTCCTCAAAGGGCCCCTCGGCACGCCGGTCGGGCACGGCGAGAAGTCGGCCAACGTCACGCTGCGCAAACTGTTCGAGACGTACGCCAACATCCGCCCCGTCCGCGAGCTGCCCGGGGTGCCAACGCCGTACTCCGGCCGCGGTATCGACCTGGTCGTGGTCCGCGAGAATGTCGAGGACCTGTACGCCGGGATCGAGTACATGCAGACGCCCGGCGTCGCCGAGTGTCTGAAGCTCATCAGCCGCAAGGGGTGCGAGAAGATCGTCCGCCTGGCGTTCGAGTTCGCCCGGTCTGAGGGCCGCAAGAAGGTGGCCTGCGCGACGAAGTCGAACATTATGAAGCTGACGGAAGGCTACCTCAAGCGCACCTTCGAGGAGATCGCCAAGGAATACCCGGACATCGAAAGCTGGCACGTGATCGTGGACAACTGCTGCCACCAGCTGGTCAAGCGGCCGGAGCAGTACGACGTGATCGTGACCACGAACATGAACGGCGACATCATGAGCGACCTGACCAGCGCCCTGGTCGGCGGGCTCGGGTTCGCCCCGAGTGCCAACCTTGGCAACGAGGTCGCCATCTTCGAGGCGGTGCACGGGTCGGCCCCGAAGTACGCCGGCAAGAACGTCATCAACCCGACGGCCGTCATCGGGTCAGCCATTCTGATGCTCCGCCACCTGGGCGAGTTCGACGCGGCCGTGAAGGCCGAGAACGCGCTGTTGGTGACGATGGAGGAGGGGAAGGTCAAGACCGGGGACGTGATCGGGTACGAGAGCGGCAAGAACTGCTCCACGACGCAGTACACCGATGAGATCATCAAGAACCTGGGGCGGACGAGCACCAAGTTCAAGGTCCGTCACTACAAGCCGATCAAGATGCCGCACGTGCCGGCCGACCGGGACTTCGTTAAGGCGAAGTCCCGCAAGCTGGTCGGCATCGATGTGTTCATCGAGTCGCCGCTGGCCCCGGAGCAGCTCGGGCCGAGCGTCGAGAAGCTCGTCGCCGGGACGCCGTTCACGCTCAAGGGCATCTCCAGCCGCGGGACGAAGGTCTATCCCGCCACCGGGGCGATCACGGACAACCCGGACCACTACGCCGCCCGGCTGATGGCGACTGGTGCAGAGCCCACGGACGCTCAGATCTTTGGTGTGCTCCAGCGGATCGGTGGCCAGCACCGGTGGGCCCACGTCGAGAAGTTGCAGGAGTT
>DASXAN010000027.1:0-3771 GCA_036406755.1 Gemmataceae bacterium | reverse complement strand
CCGGCCCGGCCGCCCAACGGACCTGACGACCGCCCCGCCCCCATGCTCACGCCGTTCTTCGCCCTGGGGATGGTCGCCCCGAACCGGCAGCGGGCGTTCCGCACGGCCGTGGTCGCGCACCTTGCCCTCGTCTCCGCCCTGGCCGTGGCCTTACTTCGGTCGCCGGCGGCGCTGCCGGTCGCCGGGCAGGTGCTGCTCATCGCCGGCATTGTTGAAGGGGCCGTCGTCGTCGGCTGGCGGCTGACGCAACTGCCCAAGAGCCAGGCGCTGGAGTTCCTGCTCGTCAGCCCGCTGCAACCGAAGCGCGTCTTCCACGGCGAGACGGCCGTCGGCCTGGCCCGGCTGGCATTCATTTCGCTGGCCGGCCTGCCCGTACTCACGCTGCTCGCACTGGTGGGCCGGATCACGCCGGAGGACGTGCCGGCGTTGCTGGTCATGCCACTGACCTGGGGCGCGGTGACGGGACTGGGGCTGACGGCCTGGGCGTACGAATCCCGCGGCGTCCGCCGCTGGGGCGAGGTGGCCAGCCTGGCCGGCATCGTCGTGTACCTGCTCGTCGGCGTACTGGCCGGCGAGAACCTGCGGCTGTGGCTGACGTGGCTGCCGGATGCGGCCCGGTGGTGGGCGATGGAGCTGTTCGGCTGGGCGCACACCTACAACCCGTTCGCCGTGCTGCAATACTGGCTGGACCCGTATCGAGTGGGCGAGGTCGCGCTGGAGCGCATGCTCGGCGTGGAGTTGATCGGAATCGGCGCGGTGGGACTGGTGGCCCTCCGCGGGGCGGCCCGCTTGCGGGGCCACTTCCACGACCGCCACTACCGGCCGCTGACGGAGGTGACGCCGGACGAATCCGGCGGCATCGGCGACCACCCGCTGGCCTGGTGGGCCGTGCGGCGGGTGATGGAGTACTCGGGGCGTGTGAACCTGTGGCTGGCCGGCGGCTTCGGCCTGATCTACGCGGCCTACACCGTCGCCGGCGACCGCTGGCCGCCCTGGCTGGGGCGGCTGGTCTTTCAACTCGTCGAGACGGCCGGCGGCATCCCGGCGCTGGCGGCCGGGCTGGCGGTGCTGGCCGCGGTGCCGGCCTGCTTTCAGTACGGGCTGTGGGACTCGTCGGCGCAGGACCGCTGCCGCCGGCTGGAGCTACTGCTGCTGACAGAACTGGCCGGCCGCGACTACTGGGATGCCGCGGCGGCCGCCGCCTGGCGGCGGGGCCGTGGGTACTTTGCCATCGCCGTCGTGCTGTGGCTGGCGGCGGCCGTGGCCGGCAAGGCGACGGCCGCCCAGGCGGCCGCGGCCGTCGCGGCGGCGGTGGCGCTATGGGGGCTGTCGTTCGTGCTCGGGTTCCGGGCGTTCGCCCGCGGCCGGCAAGCGAACGGCCTCGGGTCGTTTCTGACCCTCGGCCTGCCGCTGCTGACGGTCGCGCTGGCAAAGACGGGCTGGCCCGCGCTGGCGGCCCTGACGCCGCCGGGAAGTGTGTATTACGCACTGGCCGCGGGGCCGTCGTGGATGTGGGCGATCGGGCCGGCTGTGTACGGCTCCGCAGCGCTGGCCCTCGGCTGGGTGTCGCGCGAGCGCTGCGACCGCGACCTGCGGGCGTGGTACGACGCCAACTCCGGCCGGCAACCGGCCGACTAGAACAGTTGGGAGGGCGAGGCTCCCGCCGAGCCGGCTCGGCGGGAGCCTCGCCCTCCCGCCTTCAGGCGTGCGAACTTTCACGGTGCCGGACAGCATTGCTGCGGCGGCGGATAAAAGGTCCCCGGAGCCGGCGGACAGGCTGGCTGGCACTGGGCGACCGGCGCCGGGGCGCAGCAGCCGCGGTTGTACTGCTGGCAGCGGTCCCGCTCGCGGTCGCAGTAGCGGTCGCAGAACAGGTGGCAGCCGGACAACCCGCTGAACACGACCGCCAGCCCGGCCATCCAAAGCGTTCGCCTCGCCATCGCCTCCGCCCTCCGGCTCGCGGTCGGTGATCCGTCACACGAGGCGGGGCCATAGCGTTTTGTAAAAATGGGGTCAAGTCCAACGCCGACTATGCCGACAGCCGCGGCCGCTCCGGCCGGGCCAGCCACCTCTGAATCTTGCCCAACTCCTCCGCCCAGTCCCCGGAGAACCGCAGCCGGCCGAAGGCGTCGTAGAGCAGGTCGAGCGTCTCGATCAGGCCGCGGACCCGCGTCACCCGCTCCTCCAGCCGGGCCCGGTCCGTGTCCTCGCCTGGCGGCGGCAGCTTCGCCCCGGTGACGGCCAGGGTCTCCGCGTGCACGGCGAGCTCGTAGGTCAGGTCGTGGCGGACCAGGGTCAGGCCGCACTTGCGCGGCAGCTTGCCGGCCTGCACGGCCCGCTTCGCCTCCGGCAGCCGGCTCGGCCCGTCGCTGGTGATGCTCTCCTTGCCCGTCTGGCCCCGCGGGCACTCCAGCGTTAGCGTCCGGGCGACCATGCCAACGACCTCTGAACCGTCCTGCAGGGCGACCGTGTCGGACTCGTTGTCGAGCGTGTACCACAGCCACAGCAGGAATTCGTTCCCGGCGAAGTCGCGGCTGGCCTCGTCCATGACCCACGCGTACTCGCCCGGTGACAGCCCGGGCACGAACGGTGACGGGCTGGCATCGTCCACGTTGCGGGCCTGCTGCCGGGCTTCGGCCAGGGCGAACGCCAGCCGGCCGGCGGTGATCGGCTCGACCTTCTTGCCGAACGTCCGCTCGAAGTGCGGCAGCAGCCGATCGAACACGCCGGCCGCGGTCGCGCCGACCAGTAACTCGTTGGACGGGCCGTCCCACAGAACCTCGTAAGTCTTGCGGCGGACGTAGCGGCCGTCCTTGGCCTCCTGCTCCAGCCGTTCGCGGGCATTCTCCCGCGCCTCCCGCTTCTGACGGGCACTCGGCTGGCCACCGGGATTGTTCCCGGCCACGGCGGTCAGTTCGATGGCGGTGTAGGCCCGCAACAGGTCAGATGGCAATCGTTCGCTATCGACCCGAAAGGCGAAGTGCAGCGCCTCGTTGACGACGTTCTTGGCCAGGTCGAAGCGGGTGTCGAGGACGTGGTCGCCGGCGGTCCAGCCGACTTCGATGCCGTCCTTGTCGGCGATTCGTTGTTTGCCGGCGGCGTGGGCCGTGACGGCGGCGAGGTGGTCCGGGCCGAAATGGCGGGGCGAGGCGCCGCGGACCCGGTAGCGGGCAAACGTCACGCGTCCGGACAGGAAGCCCATCGGCGGTGCCCTCCGTGGCGCCGACCCACCCGTGGCATCGGGTGGGCTTGAAAAACAGCACGCGGCGTCGGCTATTATCGCCCACGCCGCGTATCGGGGTTCAAAGTCGTTTCGGCGGCTACGCCTGGGTGGCCAGGACGCGGGCCGCGGGGTCGGGCAGTTCGCCGTCCTTGCGGCGCATTTCTTCGAGGACGACCGGGTGCCAGCTTGGCAGGCGTTGCTGGACGGGGACGAAGTTCTCCCGTGCCCAGCGGCGGAGGCGAAGCTCTTCGATGAAGTCCAGGTCCGCCAGTACGCTGCTGTCCATAACCAATCTCCCTGCGAAGTGAGGCACCCCGTCCGGCGCGGATATGCGAGAGCGCACCTCAGACGAGATACCGGAACTATATCGGTACCATGCTCAGGAGCAAGAAAGCAAATGAATTTTTCCGAGAAAACCAGCCCCCATGCGGCGTACCGCAGTCGCCCCGCCTTACCGCGCCGTTATTGCCGGCACAATTGGCAGGACCGGCGGATTTGGCGTAAGGGAGTTGAAGTTGTCAGCTGAAAGTCACGCCGGGGGCGGAGCG
>DASXAN010000026.1:0-2974 GCA_036406755.1 Gemmataceae bacterium | reverse complement strand
ATCGGGTTGGCATACTTCTTGCCCCTTCCCCTCCGGGTGTGACCCTTCACCGCCCCCGGAGCCGCCATATGGAATTGTCCTTCGCCGCCGTCCTGGGTTGGGTCGCCCTCGGCCTGGTCGTCGGCGTCCTCGCCCGCCTCGTCCTGCCCGGTGCCGACCCGATGGGCTGGTTCGCCACCGTGTTCCTCGGCGTCGTCGGGGCGTTCGTCGGCGGGCTGTTGGCGTATTCCCTCAGGCTCGGGGCCGACCCGCACTCCCCGGCCGGGTGGATCCTGTCCGTGATCGGGGCCGTGGTCGCGCTGGGCGTCTACCAGTCGGCCGTCGCCCGCCGCCCCGCCTGACCGATACCCGCACCGTTTCGCCCGGCCCGTGAGAGGAGGTTCGGAGATGAGGAGACTGTCACTGTTCGCACTGGCCGCCGCCACCCTGACCGCGGCCGGCCTGCTCGCCGACGACACCACCCGCAAGGGCGACAAGGCCCACGACGAGAAGTTCAGCGACAAGATGTTCGTGGAGAAGGCGGCCATCGGCGGCATGTTCGAGGTGAAGTCCAGCCAGCTGGCCCAGCAGAAGGGGTCCAGCCCGGGCGTCAAGCAGTTCGCCGCCCGCATGATCACCGACCACACCAAGGCCAACCAGGAGCTGATGGCCCTGGCCCGGCAGAAGGGGTGGCAGGTGCCGACCGCGTTGGACCAGAAGCACCGCGACCTGCTCAACCAGCTCAGCCAGAACCAGGCCGGCACCGGCCCGGCCGGCGACCGGTTCGACCGGGCCTATGCGGAAATGCAGGTCAAGGCCCACGACCACGCGGTGGAACTGTTCGAGAAGGCCGCCCAGGAGTGCAAGGACGCCGACCTGAAGGCGTGGGCCACCAAGACGCTGCCGACGCTGAAGGAACACCAGCAGATGGCCAAGCAAATGAACATGCACGGCAGCAGTGGGACGACAACCACGCCCCCCGCCCGCGGCACCCGCCCGGTGCCGCCGCGGTGAACCGCGAACGCGGTAAGCACCAAAACGCAAGCACCAAATCCCAAAACGGAATTGGGATTTGGTGCTTGCGTTTTGGTGCTTACCGCGTTAGCGGTTGCCGTCGGCCAGCAGCGGTTGCAGGTCGATCGGGTCCACCGGCTTGGTCAGGTGCACGTCGATGCCCACCTCTCGCGACCGCCGCCGGTCCTCGTCCCGGCCGTAGCCGGTGATGGCCACGATGCGGGCCCGCCGCGTCTCCGGCTGCTGCCGCATCCGCTTGGCCACCTCGAACCCGTCCAGAAACGGCAGGCCGATGTCCAGGAACACGACCTCCGGCGGCCGCTCCCGGGCCGCCGCCAGGGCCGCCTGGCCGTCGTAGGCCACGGCCACGTCGTGCCCCCACAGCCGCAGGACCATCGCCAGCGTCTCCGCCAGGTCGCGGTTGTCGTCCACGACCAGCACCCGCCGGCCGGCCGGAGCCCCGGCCGGGGCGGCCGCCGGGCTATCGGCCAGGGCCGGCAGGCGGACGGTGAACGTGCTCCCCTGATCCGGCCCGGCGCTGTGTGCCACGACCCGCCCTCCGTGCAGTTCCACCAGCCGCTTGACCAGCGTCAGCCCGATCCCCAGCCCGCCCTCGGACCGGTCCGGCGGCCGGTCGGCCTGGGTGAACAGGTCGAACACCTTCGGCAACAGTTCCGCCGGGATGCCGGCCCCGGTGTCGGCCACCTCCACCACGGCGTCGCCGCCGTCGGTGCGGACGGTGACGGCCACCCGCCCCCGGGGCGGGGTGTACCGGGCGGCGTTGTCCAGCAGGTTCGCCAGCACCTGCTCCAGCCGCAGCGGGTCGCCCAGCACGTACACCGGCTCGACCGGCAGCCGCAGCTCCCACTGGTGGCGGCGGGCGTCGAACAGCGACCGGGCCGCCTCCGCCACGCGGCGGACCAGCGCCTGCAGGTCCACCGCCTCCCGCTGGAGGACGACCCGCCCGCGGGTGATGCGGGACACGTCCAGCAGCCCGTCCACCAGCCGGCCCAGGTACCGCACCTGGCGGTTGACCACGTCCCAGGCCCACTCCTTCGCGGCCGGGTCGCCGTTCCCCTGGCGGAGCATGTACAGGGCGTTGCGGAGCGGGGCCAGCGGGTTACGGAGCTCGTGGGCGAGCATGGCCAGGAACTCGTCCTTGCGGCGGTCGGCCTCGGCCAGCCGGCGGTACACCCGGCCGCCGTCCACGGCCGCCGCCGCCCGCCGCGCCAGGTCCTCCGCCAGCGCCCGCTCGGCCGGGCCGAACGCCCGGTCCGGCCGGGCCAGCGCCAGGGCGACGCTGCCGAGCGTCTCGCCGCGGACGGTCATCGGCACGATCAGCGACGACCGCAGCCCGACCGCCCGCAGCGCCTCCAGCCGCTCCGGCGTGTGGGCCAGGTCGGCGAGCATGTCGTCGGTGACCTCGGGCAGGAACTCCGTCTCGCCGGTCCGCAGCACGGCGTCGATGCCGTGCTCGGCGTGCGGGTCGAGCGGGTGCCACTGCTCCAGCGTCCCGGCCGGGACGGCGGTCAGTCCCGCCCCGGCGGCGCCGACCAGCCGGGCCCGGTCCCCGTCCCGCAGGTGCACGGCGCACCAGTCGGCCAGGAACGGCACGACCAGCCGCGGCAGGGCCGCCAGGGCCGTCTCGTAATCGAGGGAGGCGGCCAGGTGGGTGCTGGCCTGGGCCAGGAAGGCGGCCCGCCGCTCGGCCATTTCCGTCGCGTGCCGGGACTGCCGCTCCCGCTCCAGGGCGTCGAGGTAGTCCTGCCGCTGGAGGCGCTGCTCGGTCACGTCGCGCAGCGTGATCAGGTAGGACGGTCCGCCGTCCCAGTCGATGGCCGTGCCCCGCAGCTCGCCGACGCACCGCCCGCCGGACGGGCGGACGATGTCGATGTCGGCGGTCTGACCCGGCATGACCGGGGTGCCGAACGGCTGGCCGATCAGCCGCTCCGCCGTCTGGCCGAGCAGTGCCCCGGCCGCC
>DASXAN010000025.1:0-5756 GCA_036406755.1 Gemmataceae bacterium | reverse complement strand
GGCGGCCCGACGACCAACACCACCGGCTTGCCCTCGATCTGTAGCGCCGACCGCAGCTCGAACCCGTGCGGCCGGGCGGCGTACTGGAACGGCCCCTTGCCGAACGGGTCGGAGTGCTTCGCCAGGGCCCCCTGCCCGTCGCGGACGACGTCCACGGCCGCTCTCAACAGGGCGAAGTGGGCGCGGGCGCGGTCACGGGCGTTGACCACCTTGGCCACGGCCGGCAGCATCACCTTGGCCGCATGGTTGACCGACTGCTTCGCCTGCAGGGCTGGCCACTGGGCCAGGAACTGGTCCCGCGGCAGGGCGACGAGCCGCCGCTGCTCGTCCAGGAAGGGGCGGAGGCCTTCGAGGGCCTCGATCAGCCGCTTCGCCGACGCGTCGTCCACGAGGGTCATGATCTCGTTCGCGTCGTCCGAACCGATGAGCGCCCGCACCTTCGCCCGCATGTCCCCGCCCCCCGCCTGCTCCAGATCTTTCAGCCGGCGGATTCCCCAACCGACGAAGTGTTCCCGCTCCGTGACGAGCGTCTGCTCGACGGTGGCGGCCGCGGGCAGGGCGTCAAGCCGGTCGGCGACCCGCTTCACGGTAGTCACGTCGAGCTTCGGCAGCAACAGGCCGATCGCGTCGCCAGCGTTCAGCTCGATGTTTAGATCGACCAACAGGCAGATCATGATTGGGTCGGCGACGTGCCGGCCGAGGGTGAGGGCGGCGAGGAGGTTGTCCACACCGTCCGCCGGGCGGCCGTCGGCCAGGGCGATCCGCGCCCGCAGGCAGGCGAGCAGGGTGAGGGTGCGGGCCTTGTCGAGGTGCGGCAGGAGCAGGCCGACGCCGTCCTCGTAGTCGAGCGACCAGTCGCACCGCGACAGGGCAGCCCCGCGGCGGAGGTACAGGAAGCACTTGTCCGACTCGGTGGCCAGCTCGCGGGCCGCCGCGTCGAGCGGGGTGGTCCGCCAGTCGCGGACCCGCTCCTGCTTGTGGTCGTCCCGCGGCGGCAGCTGGGCGAACGCCTGCCAGTACTTCATGGCGGCGTTGGCGGCCAGGTCCGGCTGGACGCGCGGCTGGGCCGAGACCGAGGCGGCCGCCAGTCCGGCGGCCGCGGCGACGAACAGACTGACGTGAACGCGGGTCATTCGCTGGGTCCTCGTACGGCCAGAAGGTCGGGGATCGTGAACGCGGCGGTGCGGGCGGGCGGTCCCTCCCGGCTCGTCCGTACCGCCTGCCGGTCGAGCGCGGCTTCGAGCGCCTCGGGCGATTGCGCCAGGGCCAGGCGGTACGCCCGGACCGTCGGGTCGGGCTCGGCCGCCACCACCGGCGGCGGGCCAATGATCGGCCCCGGCGGGAGGACCGGCCGGCTAACGTAAATCACCACTCCTGCGGCGGCCGCCGCGGCGACGGCCAGCGCCGCCCACCGCAGCCGGTGCCGCGGTGGGCCCAGCCGCGCGCCGATCCGCCGCCGAAGTTGCGGCGAAGGCGGCCGCGGCCGGAGCGATTCCAGGTCTCGTTCCAAGGCGTCGTCGGGCGTCATGGGACGTTGGCCTCCGCCAGAAGTTCGCGGAGCCGGGCCAGGGCGTAGCGGTAGCGGGACGCGGCCGTGTTCGCCGGGATGTCCAGTGCGGCCGCCACCTGGGCGAACGTCAGCCCGCCCCAGATTTTCAGGACCAGGACGGCCCGCTGGTCGTCCGGCAGCCGGGCCAGGGCCGCCTCGACGGCCGCCCGCCGTTCGGCCCGCTCCGGGGCGGACAGGAACAGCGAATCGTCGGCCGACTCGGCCCGTGCGGCGCGCTCCTCCCGGGCCGCCCGGCGGCGGCGGCCGCGGAGCCAGTCCAGGGCGGCCCGGCGGACGCAGGCGTACAGGTAGGCGGTCGGGTCGTCCGCCCGGTGGCGGGCCGGCCAGAAGCGGACGAAGGCGTCGTGGACGACGTCCTCGGCGTCGGCGGTGGCCGGGGCCCACTGGCGGGCGAACAGGACGAGGGCGGCCGCGTGGGCGTCGAACCAGCCCGCCCAGTCGTCGGGGTCGGTCGTCATGCGGCACTCCCGGCGGTCACAGAGAAGACGCCGCCGCCGGGGCGGGTTGTCTATCGAAAGGAACTGGCGAACCGGCGGGCAGTTGCCGTTTGAATTCTCTCCCCTCTCCCCTTGTGGGAGAGGGGTGAACTGCTAGACGCCCAGCGCCTGCCGCAGTGCCGGCCGCAGCCGCTCCAGCGCCCGCGACCGGTGCGACAGGGCGTGCTTGACCCGCGCGCTCAATTCCCCGAACGTCTGGTGGAACTCCGGCACCAAAAACAGCGGGTCATACCCGAACCCGCCGGTGCCGCGTAGTTCCTTCACAATGACGCCGTGGCAGCGTCCCTCCGTCACGGCCCGCACCTCCCCCGCCGGGTCCGCCAGGACGGCGACGCAGACGTAGTACGCCGCCCGCCGGTCGTCCGGCAGTGGGGCCAGCTCGGCCAAAAGGCGGGTGGTATTGGCCGCGTCGTCCCCCTGTTTGCCGGCGTATCGGGCCGAGTAAACGCCCGGCCGGCCGTTCAGCCCCGGCACCACCAGCCCGCTGTCTTCGGCCAGCGTCCACTCCCCCAGCGCCCTGGCGTATCCCGTCGCCTTGAGCCGGGCGTTCTCCTCGAACGTGCTGCCGGTTTCCTCCACGTCGGGCACGTCTAGCCGGTCGGACAGGTCGCCGAAGGCCAGGCCCAGGTCGCCGAGGATTTCGACGATCTCCTGTCGCTTGTTGCGGTTGCGGGTGCCCAGCATCAGCCGCGGCTCGGCCATGATTGTCACCACACAGGCATGACGGACACGGGAAAGGCGAAAACAGAGAATACATATGGCCGCCTTCTTCGTATTCCATCCTCTCCGTGTCGTCCGTGGCTCCGGGTGAATGCGGGCCCCATGCGCAAGGGCGAACGAAAACGACAGCTGCTGGCCCAGGCCAAGGCGGTCGTCGCGGAGGAGGGGTTCGGAGCCCTGACTCCGGACCGCTTGGCCGTAGCCGCAGGCGTCACGCCCGGCCGGCTGGCCCGCCACTTCCCCGACCGCACCGCCCTGGTCCGCGCCGTCCTCAACGACCTGCGGGCCGACACCTTCCCGACCCCCGAACCGACCGCCCCCGACCCGGCCGGCGAACTCCAGGCGCTGTTGGACGGCTACCTCGCCGCCGCCTGTGAGCCGACGGTCGGCTTCCGCGTGCTACTCCGCGCCCTGATCGAGCTGGATGACGCCGACTACCGGGCCGAGCTGCACGCGGTGCTGTTGGAATGCACCGAGCCGCTGGTCCGGCTACTCCAGGCCGGGCAGCAGTCGGGGGTGTTCCGCCGGTCGCTGGACGCCCAGGTGGCGGCGTGGGAGCTGCTCCAGGCGGTACTCGGCTACGCCTTGATCGGCCCGCGGGACGTGCCCGCGGCCGACGCCGAGCCGGCCCCACCATTCGACACGCTGCTGCACGGGCTGCTGAAGACGGATGTCTGACGGTCCGTCAGGCGGCAGGCCGCAGTTTTCATGTTTGGCACGAACCATCGGCCGGATCGGCGGCGATTGATTCCGGAATCAGCGTTTCGACGCAAGTCATGAAAATGCAATCAATTGGCACCAGGAGTCAGGATGATTCCGGCAGTTTTGAGATGGTTCTGAGGTGGGGTGGGGCGCACCGGCCGGAATCAATTGGACCGTCGACATTCGTCTTGACACCCGCCGGCCGGACGGTATCCTCCCCGCCCTCGCAGTCCGTCTGTTCGGGGGACACCACCTCCCCATGGGGGGAAGAGGAGGGGATCATGCGCGTTGGCGTTTGGGTCGCGGCCGCCGTCGGGCTGGCCGCGGCGGCCGCCCCGGCCCGGGCACAGACTCCGTTCGCTACCGTGCTGGGGGGGCCGCCGCCGTCGGCCATCCAGCAGGTGCCGATCGACATGAGCAACGTCGTCGTCGCCCCGTCCCTGCCGGACCGGCAGTCGCGGTTCAACTTCTCGGCCATCCTGCGCCGGCTGACCCCCTCCGGGTTCCCGACCCTCACCGGCGTCAGCCCGCTGCCGGCCCCGGGGACATTCCCGAGCACCAAGTACCCCAGTGCCAAAATGGTCGGCGCCCCGCCGTACCAGCTCGGCGACCCGCGGGCGGCCAAGTTCCCGTTCCAGCCGGTCATGCCGATCCTGAACGCGACCGCGACGGGGAACTGATATTTGCCGCTTGCGGCTTAGCGGTCGATCGCTGAGCCGCAAGCGGCAGTTCCCCTTGCTCATCCCCGCGCCGTCCGCTAATGTCCCGGCCCCTTGTGGTCCGCCGGACACCCGGAGGCGCTCGGCCCGATGACGCAGTCCCCCCCGCCGTCCCACGACACCGCCCTCATCCCCCGTTTGCTCGCCGCCCTGGTCGCCGCCGTTTGCCGCGCCCCGTGGACCGTGTTGTCGATCTCGACGGCGCTGGCGCTCGTCTCCGCCTGGGCGTTCTACACCCGCCTCGAGTACCGCACCCAGCGCAGCGACCTGATGAACCCGCAGAAGGACTACCAGAAGCGGTGGCGGCAGTACCTCGCCGAGTTCGGCGACGACGACGACATGGTCGTGGTCGTCGAGGGCAGCGACCGTAAACGGATGCGGGCCGCCCTGGAGTCGCTGGCCGACGGCGCCCGCGACCGGTCCGACGTATTCGACCGCCTGTTCTACAAAGTGGACCTGCGGCACCTGCGGCACCGGGCGCTGCTGTTCCTGCCGTCCGAGCAGATCCAGTCGATCCAAGACAACTTGCAGCGGATGGGGCCGCTGTTGAGCGGGCCGGTCGGACCGCTGGCCTGGAAGGGGCTGACGCTGGTCAACCTGCTCAAGCAGGCGCGGGAGCGGGCCGGCAAGATCGACCCCAGCGCCCCGCTCGACCCCGCCGACGAGCAGTTCCTGACGCAACTGCTGTCCGTCGTGCGGTCGGCGGCCGCGACGGTGAACGACCCGGCCGCCTACCGTAACCCGTGGGACAGCCTGCTCGCCAGTCCCGCCCGGGAGGGCGAGGCTCCTGCCGAGCCGGGAGCGCCTTCGGCTCGGCAGGAGCCTCGCCCTCCCGAAGTGCCGCAAAAAGACCTCCTCGCCGAGCCGCAGTACTTCTTCTCCGCCGACGGGTCGCTCGCCTTCCTGCTCGTCCGGCCGGTCAAGGAGGCCGACTCGTTCACCCCGGCGCTCAAGAGCGTGACGGCGCTGCGGGAGCTGGTCGCCGCCCGCCGGGCCGACTTCCCCGACCTCCAGTTCGGCCTGACCGGCATGCCGGTCCTCGAAACCGACGAGATGGAAGCCAGCCAGCGGGACTCGAACCTGGCCGGGTATCTCGCGTTCGTCGGCGTGGCGGTCGTGTACGTGGCCGTCTACCGCGGGTTCCGCTACCCACTGCTGACCGTCGCCGCCCTCATGGCCGGCACGTTCTGGGCGATGGGCTGGCTGGCGATCACGGTCGGGCACCTGAACATCCTGTCCAGCGCGTTCGCCGTCATGCTCATTGGCATGGGCGACTACGGCGTGCTAATCCTGACCCACTACGAGGACGAGCGGCGGGCCGGTCGCGGCGTGCTGCCCGCGACGATCCGGGCGACCATCGCCGCCGGGCCGAGCATCCTGACGGCCGCGGTCGGCACGGCCCTGGCGTTCTTCGCCGCCATGCTGGCCGACTTCACCGCCGTCGCCGAGTTGGGTTGGATCGCCGGCTGTGGCGTGTTGTTGTGCGCGCTCGCCTGTTTCACCGTCCTGCCGGCCTTGATCGTCCTGACCGACCGCCGGCCGACGCCC
>DASXAN010000024.1:0-5996 GCA_036406755.1 Gemmataceae bacterium | reverse complement strand
CCGCGCTCCGCGCCGAAGACTCCGCGTCGCGGCTAACCGGTCTCCTCATGATACCACGGGCAGTCCCTGCGATGCCTGCTTCTCCGCCAGTTTGCGGATGTCGTCGGTGATCCGCATCGAGCAGAACTTCGGCCCGCACATGGAGCAGAACTTGGCCGACTTGAACACCTCCTGCGGCAGCGTCTCGTCGTGCATCCGCCGGGCCGTCTCCGGGTCCAGCGACAGGTCGAACTGCCGGTTCCAATCGAACTCGAACCGGGCTTTCGACAACTCGTCGTCCCGCCGGCGGGCGTTCTTGCGGCCGCGGGCGATGTCCCCGGCGTGGGCGGCGATCTTGTACGCGATCACCCCCTGCCGCACGTCGTCCTTGTTCGGCAGCCCCAGGTGCTCCTTCGGCGTCACGTAGCAGAGCATCGCCGCACCGGCCTCGGCGGCCAGGGCCGCACCGATGGCGCTGGTGATGTGGTCGTACCCGGGGGCGATGTCGGTCACGAGCGGTCCCAGGACGTAGAACGGGGCGTCGTGGCAGAGTTCCCGCTCCTTCTCGACGTTCATCTTCACGAGATGCATCGGGATGTGGCCCGGCCCCTCGATCATCACCTGGCAGCCGCGGTCCCACGCCTTGGTCGTCAGTTCGCCGAGCGTCTCCAGCTCGGCGAACTGGGCCCGGTCGTTGGCGTCGGCCAGGCAGCCGGGCCGCAGGCCGTCGCCGAGGCTGTACGTCACGTCGTAGGCCCGCATGATCTCGCACAGCTCGTCGAAGTGCGTGTACCACGGGTTCTGCTCGTGGCGGTTGAGCATCCACGCGCCCATCAGCGACCCGCCGCGGCTGACGATGCCGGTCACCCGGTTGGTCGTCAGCGGCAGGTACTCCAACAGCACGCCGGCGTGGATGGTCATGTAGTCCACCCCCTGCCTGGCTTGGTGCTCGACCATGTCGAGCATCTGTTTGGGCGTGATGTCGGCGACGTCCTTGACCTCCTGGATCACCTGGTAGATCGGGACGGTGCCGATCGGCACCGGGGAGGCGTCGATGATGGCCTGCCGGATGGCGTCGATGTCGCCGCCGGTGGACAGGTCCATGACGGTGTCGGCGCCGAGGTGGACGGCCGTGTGCAGTTTTTCGAGCTCGTCGTCCGCCTTGCCGGTGACGGCGGAGTTGCCGATGTTGGCGTTGATCTTGCAAGCGGACGCGACGCCGATACACATCGGCTCCAGCCGCTTCGTCAGGTGGTTGACGTTGGCCGGGATGACCATGCGGCCGCGGGCGACCTCGGCGCGGACCAACTCCGGGTCCAGGTCCTCGCGGGCGGCGACGAACGCCATCTCGGGGGTGACGGTGCCGCGGCGGGCGGCTTCGAGCTGCGTCATGGGTGTCTCGCTTTCCTACGCCGGTACGAGCCGGATCAGGTTCGAGGGGTGTGATCTCAGCCGGCGCAAGACGGCGCCGGCACCCCCAGCGATGCGCCGCTGATTGTAGGCGGGCCGGCGGGCCGGAGCAAGTTGGCCGTCGCTGCCGGCCGGCGAATCCGTAGGATGGCCGGCAAACGACCTGGTTTCGCTTCCCGGAGGACCGCCCGATGTCGATCCCGACACGCACGTTGGCCGCCGCCCTGGGTGTGGCCCTGCTCCTGGCCGGTTGTTCGTCGAACCGCTCCGCCGCCCCCGCCGTGGCCGGCAAGGTGGTTCACAAGAAGGGGGACGTCGGCAAGCTGGCCGGTGGGCACGTGCGGCTGAAGTCGGAAACCGACCCGAGCCTGGCCGTGAGCGGGTCGATCGAGGACGACGGGTCGTTCACGCTCGGCGCGTATTCGGCGGGAAAGGCCCTGACCGAAATCCCGGCCGGGCAGTACAAGGTGCGGGTCGATCCGCCCAAGGATGACGACGGCAACCCGAAGCGCGGCCTCATCCAACCGAGGTACCAGGACTTCAACAAGTCCGGCCTGAAGGTCACGATCCCGCCGCCGGGCGAGCTCGTCATCGAAGTAGACTGACCGAGCCCATAAACAGTCCGAGCCCGAGCGCCAGCGAGTGTGCCTCGCTGGCGCTCGGGCTCGGACGCGCCCTGACGGCCGGGAACCGACTAATAGCTCGGGATCGGCTGGCGGTCGTCGGGCGTCGCCAGGCGGTACAGGGTGATCAGGTCGATGTCGTTGCGGAGCGCCTTGACGCTGCCGTCGCAGAAGACGAACTGGCACAGCCCGCCGTGCGGGCTGCCGAAGCTCTCGTTCCCGCTGGGGAACTTGACGTTGTTGTCGAACGGCACGCTAACGATCGGGTGCGGGTCGGCCACGGTCGGGTCGGGGTCCGGGATACTCGGGTTGGTGGTCGACGGGTTGACGCCGGCGGACCGGCGGTAGCAGTTGGCGTGGTTGCCGTTGCTGTCGTAGATGCTGCTGTCCTCGTTCTTGCCCTCGTACGAGTTGCCCCGGATGTGCTTCTCGCCGATGAGGAGTGTGTTGCTGGTGCCGTCGTAGACGGTGGTCAGGTTCATCTGGCTCTTGAAGCTGGTGACGCGGGCGCCCAGGTCCAGGCCGTTGATGAACCCGGTGCCACTACCGGTCTGGCCGCTGCTGGACTGGCCCGACGGGACCGACACCCGCAGCGCGCCGAGGTTGTTGGCCATGCCGTTGCACGAGGCGTAGTCGCCGAGCGCGCCGGCCCGGGGCGGGAGTTGCGAGCCGGAGTTGTCCTTGGCCTTGCCCGTGGCGCTGGCGACGCTCAGGGCGCCGGAGTCGCGGCGGCCCGGGCAGTAGTAAATCTTGACGAAGATGGGGCACGGGTCGTCCGCGGAGCCGGCCGCGGCCGGCTGTTCGGCGAACCGGTAGCTCAGGTCCCACTTGCGGTAGGCGGCGTCCTGTTCGATGTACGGGAGCATGAGGACGGCCCAACTCGGCCAGCCGTTGGCGATGCGGTCGGGCGGCAACTCGCCCTTGGAGCTGTGGTAGTTGTGGACGGCCAGGCCGATCTGCTTGAGGTTGTTCTCGCACCGGGTGCGGTTGGCCGCGTCCCGGACCTTCTGGACGGCCGGAAGTAAGAGGCCGATCAGGACCGCAATGATGGCGATCACGACCAGCAGTTCGATGAGGGTGAACCCGGGCCGGCGGGGAGTGGAGCCGCGCATGCCGTAGTCCTCCGACGGGGATGAAGGAGTGCCGATCAATACACGTCCGCGGGGATGAGTTCGTTCTGGGCCCGGGTGACGAGGGCCACCACGACGTCCAGCGTCACGTTCGCCCGGAGGAACCGGACGGACCCGTCGGCCAAGGCGATGTGGGCCCCGTTGTCGTGGAAGGCGTAGATCTCATCGACGTTGTGGCAGTTGAGCGCACACGGGCCCATGGCCGCCGTGTCGTCGCTCGGGTCCACGCCGCCGATCGTGCTCCGCGTCCCCGGGTTGGCCCAGGCCCCGGTCCCGCCGCTCTTGGCGATTTTCACGCCCATGAACCAGTTCTGATTCTGGCCGGCGTCCTCGACGAGCAACTCGGTGTTCGACGTGCCGTCCGCGATGTCAGTGATGCGGCGGTAGGCCAGCTGCTTCGGATTCGACGTCTCGTTGTAGTGGCTCAGCACGCCGAGATAGCTCGGGTCCGATGGCGGCGTGCGGGTCAGGAACGGGTTGACGCCCGAGGAGTTCCGCTTGATGTCCACGGCCGGCATGTAGTCCATGACGCCCCGGTTGTGCGTGCCGGACACCCGGCCGGGCGGGGCGGACGGGCAGAAGAACAGGGGGATGGTGGCGCGGTTCGGGGCGTTCACGTCGTTGTTGTTGACGTCGTCGTTCGGGGAGGCGTCCCAGCTGACGTCGAACCGGTACTTCTGGGCCAGGTTGCCCTGCTCGATGTACGGCAGCACATACGGAGTCCACGAGTGGGTGATCGTCGCGTTCTGGGCGTTCAACTTGTCTTCCACGGCGGCCGGGAAGTAGCCCTTGGCGTCGTGGTGGTTGTGCAGGGCCAGGGCCAGCTGCTTGAGGTTGTTCTGACACTTGGTGCGGTTGGCCGCCTCCCGGACCTTCTGCACGGCCGGCAGCAGCAGCCCGATCAGCACGGCGATGATGGCGATGACCACCAGCAGCTCAATGAGCGTAAACCCGCGGCGGCGGGGAGGACGAATGAGACCGCACATGCCGTGACCCTCGGAGAGTGGTGGGACTATGGGACGGGGTATTCCCCGGATAGAAGCGGTGTGATGGAAGCGGTACGCTCAGACGCCACGCCGTCCCCGGACGGGGGCGGCAGTCATGACCGTACTGTAATCGCGCGAGGCACGGCGACGCAACAAGAAAACTCACATTTTCCTCATCATTCCCGTGCCGCCCCGAAATCGAGACGGAGGGCGGAGGCCGGTCGGGGCCGTAGGATGAAGCATGGTCGCCCGTCGGAACTGTCGGAGGCCGTAACCGTGTTCGCGTGGAAGTCGGTCCGCCCCGTCGCGGTCATCGGGGCCGCGTGGGCTGTCCTGGCCCTGGCCGCCGCCGGTTGCCAGTCCGACCACAAGCCGAAGACCTACCCGGTGCGGGGCAGGGTGGTGTACCGGGTAAAGGGGGAACCCGCGACGCGGCTGGAGGGGGCGGCCGTGATGCTGGAGCCGGTGGCCGACCCGAAGTCCGCCCAGGTCCGGGGCGAGATCGGCGACGGGGCCACCTTTTCCCTCGGGTCGATCATCGACGGTCAGAACGTCGGCGGCGCCCCGGCCGGGGAATACCGGGTTCGCATCGACCTGCCGGGCGCCGCCCCGCGGCACAACGTCCGGTTGCCGGTCGATCCGCGGTTCCTCAGCTACGACAAGTCGGGCGTGCGGGTGACGATCCCAGCGAGCACTACTGATGACCTCGTCATCGAGGTGGAGGAGCCGCGGCGGTGACCGGCGGGCGCCGGCGGCCGTTCGCCGGCGCCCACCCGGGTACGACCGCGCCGCGGTCAGTACTCATTCGCGGCGATCGCCATGCCGTCGTTCCGCACCCCGAGCTTGTGCAGGATGCCGGGGACGATGGTGGTCCCGGTGATGGTGCCCGGCGACAGGTTGTTGCTCAGGGGCTTGACGCTGCCGTCGCAGAAGACAAACATGCACACCCCGGAGTGCGGCCCGCCGAAGCGGGCGTTGGCCAGGTCGCTGCTGTCGTCCGTCTCGCTGTTGACGAGCGAAAAGACCTGGTTCACGCCGCTGGCGTTGATGTTGACGCCGACGTTGCGGCTGTAGGCGTTGGCGATCGCGCCGAACACGCTGCGGTCCTCGTTGACGTGCTGGTTGCCGTTGTTGGGGTTGACCAGCGAGCTGGGCCGGATGTGTTTCTCGCCGACGAGGAGCGTGTTGCTCGTCCCGTCCTCGATCGTCTGCAACGACGTCGCGCCCTTGAAACTGGTCAACCGCGTGCCGACCGGCGACTCGCTCCAATCCATCCCGGCCGGCGGGGCGGGCCCGCCGGTGGGCAGCGTCCCCTTGGGCAGGGCGCAAAGCATGAGCGCCCCGTTCTTGTTGTTGCTGCCGCCGCAGCTGGCGTAGTCGGACAGGCCGCCGGGCCGCGGGTCCAAGGTGTTGTCGGCGTTCGGCTGGCCGTCGTCGTCGGCCGGCGCGGCCTTGTCGTTCCAGCTGTAACCGGCGTCGGTGCTCCGCCGGCCGGGGCAGAAGTAGGTCTTGATGTTGTGGGGGCACGGGTCGCCCGGCGTGATCTTCCCGGCCTTGGCGTTGGCCTGGGTCGTCGGGTTCGGCTGCTCCTGGTAGCGGAGCTGGATGTCCCACTGGGCGTAGACGCTCTGCTGCTCGATGTACGGCAGGATCAGCACCGCCCAGGTCACGTAGCCGCCATTGCGGGCACGGTCCGGGGGGAGGGTGCCGGTCGCGTCGTGGTAGTTGTGCATGGCCAGGCCGATCTGCTTGAGGTTGTTGGAGCAGCTCGACCGGGCGGCGGCCTCGCGGACCTTTTGCACGGCGGGCAGCAGGAGCGCCAGCAGGATGGCGATGATCGCCAGGATGACGATGAGCTCGATGAGGTT
>DASXAN010000023.1:0-5004 GCA_036406755.1 Gemmataceae bacterium | reverse complement strand
CGCCGCGCCCCGGGGTGGGGGAAAGGAGGCAGTCGGTCGGCTCAGTCGATCTGCGGCAGCCAGCCGCGGAGCACCTGGCCGTTGCGGATGATGAAGAACCGCACCGGGCTGAACATCGCCAAGTCCGGGTGCGTCAGCACGTAGTTGACGTTGTCCATCGACAGCGTCTCCCACTGGTGCAGGCCGATCAGGATGTCGCCCCGCTGGAGGCGGGCCCGGCCGGCCACGCCGTCCGGCGCGACCTCGGTGATGAGCAGCCCGCCGTGCAGCTGGCCGTTCACCCGCGTCACCTGTTCCGTCACGGCCGGCTGCAGCCGCACGCCCAGCTTCCGCCACGCCAGGTCCGTCTGCGGAGCCACGGCCGGGGCCGCCGGCACACGGTCGATCGGTTGCAGCACCAGCTCCAGCGTCTTGTCCACGCCGTCCCGCCGCACGACCAGCGGGATCTTCTCGCCGGCGGCCCGGTCCAGGAGCGCCCGCTCGAAGTCCAGCGACGTGTTCACCCGGTGGTCGCCGACGCGGACGATCACGTCCCCGGCGATGGCGCCGATCGTGGCCGCCGGGCCGGCCGGGTCCACGCGGTCGATGGCCACGCTCCGCACGGCCGGGCTGCTGCCCGGCTCGACCCGGTCGGTCAGCTTCAGCCCGTGGGCCAGCCCGGCCCGCTTGCGGGTGCCGAGCATGTCCGCGGCGACGCGGATCATGGTGTCCACCGGGATGGCGAAGGCAATGTTCTGGGCCCCGGCCCGGATGGCGACGTTGACCCCGACCAGCTCGCCGTTGATGTTCACCAGCGGCCCGCCGGAGTTGCCCGGGTTGATGGGCGTGTCGGTCTGGATGAGCGACTTGTACGCCATCTCCTTGTTCAGCGTCACGTCCCGGTGCAGGGCCGAGACGATCCCCTTGGTGACCGTGTGCTCGTACCCGAAGGCGTTGCCGACGGCCAGGACCGTCTCGCCGATCATCAGGTCCTGGGCGGTGCCCAGGGGGATGGTGGCCAGCGGCTTGCGGGCGTCGACCTTGAGCAGGGCCAGGTCGTTGTCGTGGTCGCGGGCCAGCACCTTGGCCGGATAGGTGCTACCGTCGGACAACCGGACGCGGATTACCTGGACCTCGTCCACGACGTGGTAGTTGGTGATGATGTACCCGCGGGAGTCCACGACGATGCCGGTGCCCATGCCGTTGACCCGGCTGGGGGCGGTCAGGCCGTACAGGTCGTCGGCCCCGGCGGCGGCGACGGTCCGCTCGGAGTGGATGTTGACGACGGCGTCTTTAACTTTTTCGACGACTTCGACGATCGGGGTGCGGCGGGGGTTGCTGCGGCTGACGGGGATGGCGTCGGCCGCCGGCGAGCGGGGTTGCGTCAGCGCCCCGAGCGGGGCCGCCAACCCCAAACCCAACACCCAGGCCCCCCAGCGGACCGACCGGCGAACGGGGTGAGAGGCGGGGTGCAGCGACATGGCGTCCTCCGGGTGGCCGACCGACCGTGGTCAATGACGGTGATAAACTTCGGCCGGCCCGCCGATCCCGCTGAAGAACGGCCCCGAAACTGCCGCGGCCGGCGGCCCGGCGGCGCGCATCCCGGGCGTGTCGTGCGGGTTGTGCGGGCGTTGCCCGGCGTCCGGCCGGGGCGTAAAACGGACCCCGATGGCCGACTCCCCCCGCCTGCGGCAACTTCACGAATTCCTGGCCGAAACGCCGGACGACCCGGAGCTGCGCTACGCCGTGGCGATGGAGCTGCTCGGCCTCGGGGCCGACGACGACGCCGTGCGGGCGTTCCGCGACCTGGTCACCGCCAAACCGGGGTATGTGGCCAGCTACCTGATGCTCGGCCAGACGCTGATCCGCCTGGACCGGGAAGGCGAAGCGAGGGACGTGCTGCGGGCCGGCGTGGCGGCGGCCAAGGGGGCCGGCAACGCCCACGCCGAGGGCGAGATTCAGGCGCTGTTGGACAGTCTGGAGTAGCAGGCAGCAGGCAGTCAAGATAAAAACCCCGAGACTTCTCACATGCTCCCCCGCCGCTTCCTGGTCGTTGCTGCCTGCTGCCTGCTGCCTGCTGCCTGCTTCGCCGCGGACGACGGTTTCGCCGCCATCCGCCCGGCCGTCGAGGCGGCCGTCGGCCGCGGAGAACTGCCGGGGGCCGTCGTCGCCGTGCTGCACGACGGCCGGACGGTCTACCGCGAGGCGTTCGGCCAACGGGCCGTCAGGCCGCACCCGGAGCCGATGACCGCCGACACCGTCTTCGACATGGCGTCGCTCACCAAGCCGCTGGCGACGGCCACGTCGGTCATGGTGCTGATCGAGCAGGGCAAGCTGAAGCTGGACGAGAAGGTGGCGGCGTACTGGCCGGAGTTCGCCGCCAACGGCAAGGACGCGGTCACCGTCGAGCAACTCCTGCTGCACACCAGCGGCTTCGTCGCCGACAACCCGATCAAGGACTACGCCGACGGCCGGGACAAGGCGCTGGAGCGGATCTGTCAGCTCAAGCTCGAAGCCCCGCCGGGCGAGCGGTTCAAGTACAGCGACGTCAACTTCATCGTCCTGGGCGAGCTGGTCGGCCGGGTCGGCGGGATGCCGCTGGACGCCTTCGCCCGGACGTTCGTGTTCGAGCCGCTGGGCATGGCGCACACCGGGTTCCGGCCGGCGGAGGCGGTGCGGGCCAACTGCGCCCCGACGGAGCAGCGGGACGGCCACTGGATGCGGGGCGAGGTCCACGACCCGCGCTCCTACGCCCTGGGCGGCGTCGCCGGCCACGCGGGCCTGTTCAGCACCACCGACGACGTGCTCCTGTACGCCCGCATGATCCTGGACGGCGGCCGGTCGATCACCGGCCGGCAGGTGCTCAAGCCGGAGACGGTGAAGCTGATGACGACGCCGCGGCCGGTGCCTGGCGGTCTGCGGGCGCTCGGCTGGGACGTGGCGACCAGCTTTTCCCGCAACCGCGGCGAGCTGTTCCCGAAGGGCACGAGTTTCGGCCACACCGGGTTCACCGGCACGTCGGTGTGGATCGACCCGGCGACGCGGACGGCGGTCGTGTTCCTGAGTAACCGCGTCCACCCGGACGGCAAGGGGGACGTGGGCAAGCTCCGCGGGAAGGTGGCGACGATCGTGGCGGGGGCGGTGGGGTACAGGTCGAATCCCCTCACCCCCCAGCCCCCTCTCCCACAAGGGGAGAGGGGGAGCCAGAAGGTTTCTTCTCCCCCCTCTCCCCTTGTGGGAGAGGGGGGCCGGGGGGGTGAGGGGAGACTCACCTATCCCACCCTCACCGGCATCGACGTACTGGTGAAGGAACACTTCGCCCGCCTCAAGGGCAAGAAGATCGGCCTCGTCACCAACCACACCGGCCGCGACCGCGACGGCCACGCCACCATCGACCTGCTCCACAAGGCCGACGGCGTGCAGCTCGTCGCGCTCTTCAGCCCGGAGCACGGCATCCGCGGCGCCCTCGACGAGCGGGTCACCGACTCCAAGGACGAGCAGACCGGCCTGCCGGTGTACAGCCTCTACGGCCCGCGGCGGAAGCCGACCAAGGAACTGCTCCGGGGCATCGACACGCTCGTCTACGACATCCAGGACGTCGGCTGCCGGTTCTACACCTACAGCAGCACGCTCGGCCTGATCCTGGAAGCCGGGGCCGAGAATCAGGTCAAGGTCATCGTGCTCGACCGGCCCAACCCGATCGGCGGGGTGGCCGTCGCCGGGCCGGTCCGCGACGCCGAGGCGGAGTCGTCGTTCGTCGCCTGGCACACGGTGCCGCTCCGGCACGGTCTGACCTTCGGCGAGCTGGCCCGGCTGTACCAGGACGAGCGCAAGATTGCCGTCGATCTGGAGGTGGTGAAGTGCGAGGGCTGGCGGCGGGCGGACTATTACGACAAGACGCTCTTGCCGTGGGTCAACCCGTCGCCGAACATGCGGTCGCTGACGCAGGCGCTCCTGTACCCCGGCATCGGCCTCTTGGAGACGACGAACGTCAGCGTCGGCCGGGGGACGGATCAGCCGTTCGAGTGGATCGGGGCGCCGTGGCTGGACGGCCGGCGGCTGGCGGCGGCCCTGGCAGAGCGGAAGCTGGCCGGCGTGCGGTTCGTGCCGGTGTCGCGGACGCCGAGCAGTTCCACCCACGCCAAGAAGGAATGCGGCGGGATACAGATCATCGTGGACGACTGGGCGGCGTTCGAGCCGGTCCGCACCGGGCTGACGATCGCCGTCGAGCTGCGGCGGCTGTACCCGACGGACTGGCAGATGGACCGGTACAACCGCCTGCTCGTCCACCGGGCGACGTTCGAGGGGTTGAAGGCCGGCAAGGCGGCCGAGGAGCTGGAGCGCGGCTGGCAGGCGGAGCTGGACGCGTTCAAGGCCCGGCGGCAGAAGTACCTACTCTACGAATGAAGGGGGCTGTGATGCTGCGACACCTGTGGACGGGCGCCCTGGTGCTGGCCGTGGCCGCCGGCGCGCGGGCCGCCGACAAGGGCGAGGCGGTCGAGATGGACGGGCTGAAGTCGACGGCCCCGGCGGCGTGGAAGAAGGGCACGCCGGCCAACCAGTTCCAGTACGCCGTCTTCACCCTGCCCAAGGCCGACGGCGACAAGGACGACACGACGCTGACGATCTACTACTTCAACCCCGGCGGCGGCGGCGGCAAGGACGCGAACATCCAGCGGTGGAAGGGGATGTTCAAGGCCCCGGCCGCGGACAACGCGAAGGTGAACCAGTTCAAGGTCGGCGACGTGCCGGTGACGGAAGTCGACGTGAGCGGCACCTACCTGTTCAAGATGGGCGGGCCGTTCAACCCGAACGCCAAGACGGAGGAGAAGCCGGATTACCGCATGGTCGGGGTGATCTTCGAGAGCAAGAACGGGCCGTACTTCATGCGGCTGGTCGGCCCGGCGAAGTCGGTCGAGAAGGGCAAGAAGGACTTCGACGAGTGGCTGAAGAACTTTAAATAGCCGTGATCGTTTAGCGACGCGTCGGAGACGCGTGAGCGACTCTCACGCATCTCCGACGCGT
>DASXAN010000022.1:0-2869 GCA_036406755.1 Gemmataceae bacterium | reverse complement strand
TTCCCGGGGCAGTCGCCGCTGATCGACCAGAGCTGGTCGTCGGGTCCGACGGCCACGCGGGCGCTGCACTCGATCGGCCTGCTGGGCGGCGCCGCCCTGGGGGTGACGGCCCTGCGCGGCGGCCACGCCCCGCCGTGGGACGAGCCGTTGAACAACCCGCTGGTGCTGCCGGCCCTGGACTACAACTACGACTGCACCAACAGCGGCACGGCACCCGGGTCGTACGACATCATTTCCGGGTTCCGCAGCGTCCACGCCGGCCGGTGCAACTTCCTGTTTTGCGACGGCAGCGTCCGCGGCGTCACCGAAGCGATCTCGGCGGACGCCTACCGGGCGCTGTCCACCATGGCGGGGGGCGAAACCACGGGCGGGGACTAAGGAACTGGAGCGCACCAAGCATGCTCCTGAGGTGATGCCGATGTCAAGCAGTCCCGCGCCAACGCTCGGCTGGGAGGTCATCGCATCGGGCAGCGCGGGGCCGGGCCCGCGAAGCCGGCACGGACTCGTTTACGACCGCAGCGCCAAAGCGGCCGTCTTGTTCGGGGGCGTCATCTGGGACGCCCAAGGGAGCCTGCAATCGGACACCTGGGAGCTGCACGGCGGGAGGTGGGCGAGGATCAGGACTCCCGAAACCCCGCCGGCGCGGCACCGCGGCGCCATGGTCCACCTCGACGGCCGCGAACTGTCGCTGTTGTTCGGAGGGCAGGGGGATACCGGGGACTTCCTCGGTGACACCTGGACCTACTCCGGCCGGCGGTGGCGGCGCGTACGGTCCGGGGCAGCCCCCTCCCCGCGCTGCGGCCATTGCATGGCATTTGACGAGCGGGCCGGGGTGGCCGTACTCTTTGGCGGCATCAAGCCCGGCGGTACCCCATTGGGCGACACCTGGCTGTTCGACGGAACCTCTTGGGAGGAGGAGGGCGGTACCGGCCCTCCCGCGCGGCGCTACGCCGCGTTCGCGTACGACCCCGGCCTGAGGGGCTGTGTGTTGCACGGCGGCGCGGAGGACGACCGCGGCCGCCGAACCTTCGGGGACGCCTGGCTCTTCCGGGACGGCATTTGGAAGCGGCTGGGGACGAGCTTTGAAACCGACCCCCGCGACGACCACGGCCTCGGGTATCATCGGCGGGCCGAGCGGTTGGTCATGCTCGAAGGGGTGGCCGGCGCACGCGGCGTCCTCGTGCGGGAGGCGACCGGCTGGCGGGCCGTAGAGGCGAGCCCGCTGCACCCGCGGCACCAGTGTTCGCCGCTGGCGTGGGACGACCAGCTCGGCGGGCTCCTGCTGCACGGCGGCGAGGCGCGGCACGGGGGCCCCCAATCCGACCTGACGTTACTGCTGCGTATGCCGGCTGCTTCGTAGAAGGGAAGAGGGAAGGGAATAGGGGACGCGAAGGGGAAAGGGGACAGCGCATCTTTGTTCGGCCGTTATCAGGTGGGTGTCGAGGGTACGCCGATGCAGCGGCGCGGGTGGGTCCGTCGCGTGGCGGTCGGGTGCGGCGTGGTGGTCGCGGTCGGCGTCGTGGCCGTCGCCGTCCTGGTCGCGTACAACTGGACGTTCCTGTCGCGGGCCGCCACCTTCCCCGACCGCCCCGTCACCGACGTCGACTGGTACCAGCCCACCGAGTCGGTCCCCGGCGGCCCCGGTCCCGACCTGCCGGTCGCCGCCCGCCCGCAGATTCCGGCCGACGTCCTCGCCCGGGTTGCCGCCTACGCCGAGAAGAAGGAGTCGTCGGCCCTCATCATCCTGCACCGCGGCGAGGTGGTCGCCGAGCACTACTGGCGGGGCCACCACCGCGCCGCCCGCACCTGCTCCATGTCGATGGCCAAGACGCTCGCCGGCCTGCTGGTCGGGGCGGCCATCGCCGACGGGGCGATCGCCGGCGTGGACGAGCCGGCCTGCAAGCACCTGACCGAGTGGGCCGGCGACGGCCGGGCCGGCGTCACCGTCCGGCACCTGCTCCAGATGACCTCCGGGCTGGAGGGCGCCGGGGACGCCGACGACCCGGACTCCGCGGTCGTGCCGATGTGGCTCGGGACGGACTCGCTGGCGATCGTCACCGGGGCCAAGCTGGTCCGTGAGCCGGGGTCGCGATTCGCCTACAACAGCGTGGACACCCAGGCCCTGGCCATCCTGCTGGAGCGGGCCGCCGGCCGGCGGTACGCCGACTACCTGTCCGAGAAGGTGTGGCGGCCGATCGGGGCGGCCGACGCGGCCGTCTGGCTGGACCGACCCGGCGGGCTGCCGAAGGCGTTCGGCGGGGTGCTGGCGACGGCCCAGGACTGGGCCCGCGTCGGGCTGCTGCTCCAGAACGGCGGCCGGGTCGGTGACAAGCAGGTCGTCCCCGCGGCGTGGGTGCGGGACATGCTCACCCCGTCGCCGCGGGAGCCGGACTACGGCTACCAGATCTGGCTCGGCCGCGGCGGCTGTCGGCGGGAGGACCACGAGGAGCCGTTCGTAGCCCCCGACGTGGCCTACCTGGACGGGCGGTTCAAGCAGCGGGTGTACGTGGTGCCGTCGGCGGAGCTGGTGGTGGTGCGGGTGGGTGAGCAAGCCCGCGGGTGGGACGAGGCGGAGGTGGTCAACACGCTGCTGCGGGGGCTGGCACAGCACTGACGCCGGCCGTACCATTCGGCCGGGAGGAGGATTCCCGTGCGACCGCGACCGTTCATAACCGGCGGCGTCGTGTGCGGTGCGGCCGTTGGTTGGTCGCTTCTGGCGGACCTCGGCTGGCCGCCGCCGGCCGCCGCCGATGACAAGGGGGCGGACCGGCCGGCCGTCACCCGCCGGGAGCCGAGTGCGGGCGAGTTACGAGCCCTCGTCAGTCACGTCCCGGAGGCGTTCCGCGGCGGACGGTCCGACGCCGACCTG
>DASXAN010000021.1:0-6811 GCA_036406755.1 Gemmataceae bacterium | reverse complement strand
TCGCCGTGGACGCGGCTCCCGACGACGGACGAGTCCTTACTCACAGGCATCTCCACCAGCACGCCGTCGATCAACTCGTATCCGCCTGGGACCTCGACATCGAGCAAATCGTGCCGGACGGGGACGTGTGCCGTCGCCATGTGGGGCCTCTCCCGTGATTACGGCTCTTCGAGGTAAGTATACCCCTCCAGCCCGCTCTCGTAGAACCGCAAGAGCTGCCGCGACTCCTCCAGCGAAATCTTCCCCGCCCGCAGCGCCCGCTCCACGTCCTTGCGCATCCGGCTGGCCAGCTCGTCGGCCGAGTACTGCACATAGTGCAGCACCTCCCGCACCGTGTCCCCCTTGATCACCGCGTCCAGGCTCGGCGAGCCGTCCTCGTCCAGACTTACGTGTACCGCGTTCGTGTCCCCGAACAGGTTGTGCAGGTCGCCGAGGATCTCCTGGTACGCCCCCAGCAGGAACGTCCCCAGGTAGTACGGCTCGCCGGTGTAGGCGTGCAGCGGCAGCGTCGCCTTCACGTCCCGCAGGTCGATGAACTGGTCCACCTTGCCGTCCGAGTCGCAGGTGATGTCCCCGAGCACCGCCCGGCGGGTCGGCGGCTCGTCCAGGCGGTGGATCGGCATGATCGGGAACAACTGCTTGATCGCCCACGAGTCCGGCATCGACTGGAACACCGAGAAGTTGCAGAAGTAGGTGTCCGACAGCATCGTGTCGAGGTTTTGCAACTCCTCGGGGACGTAGTCCAGTTCGCGGACGATCCGCTGGAGCTTCCCCAGCACGGCCCAGAACAGCCGCTCGGCCGCCGCCCGCTGTTTGACGGTGAGATACCCGAGCGTGAACAGGTTCAACGACTCCTCGACCGCCTGGACGGCGTCGTGGTAGTTCTCGATCAGGTTCTTCTTGTTCACGTCCCGGTAGATGCTGGCCAAGTCCTGGACCGGCTTGGGGACGTCGTCGGGCAGCTCCTCCGGCGGCGGCCCGCGGTCGATGCTACTGGCCCCGAGCACGTCGAACACCAGCACGGAGTGGTAGGCGACGACCGCCCGGCCGGACTCGCTGACGATCGTCGGGTGCGGCACCCCGGCCTCGTCGCAGACGCTCTTGATGCGGAAGACGACGTCGTTGGCGTACTCCTGCAGCGTGTAGTTGATCGACGAGTCGAAGTCGGTCTGGGAGCCGTCGTAGTCGATGCCCAGCCCGCCGCCGACGTCGATGTACTTCATCCCGGCCCCGAGGCGGTGCAGCTCGGTGTAGATGCGGGCGGCCTCGGTCAGCGCGTCCTTGAACTTGCGGATGTTGGTGATCTGGCTGCCGATGTGGAAGTGGACCAGCTGCAGGCAGTCCTCCATGCCGCGGGCCTTGAGGTACTCGAACAGCTCCAGCACCTCCGTCAAGGTCAGGCCGAACTTGGCGCGGTAGCCGGCCGAACTCTTCCAGCGGCCGGCGCCGCGGGCGGCCAGCTTGACGCGCACGCCGATGGCCGGGCGGACGCCCAGCTCCTGGGCGTACTTGACGATCGCCTCCAGCTCGGTGAACTTCTCGACCACCGGCAGGATGTCCTTGCCGATCTTGCGGGCGAGCATCACCATCTTGATGAACTCGTCGTCCTTGAACCCGTTGCAGATGATCGGCGTCGGGTGGCCGTTGGTGATCGCCAGCACGGCCAGCAGCTCCGGCTTGCTGCCGGCCTCCAGGCCGAAGTTGAACGGCTTGCCGAAGTCGAGGATTTCCTCGACCACGTGCCGCTGCTGGTTGACCTTGATCGGGTAGACGCAGCAGTACTGGCCGGCGTAGCCGAACTCCTGGATGGCACTCTGGAAGGCGGCGTGGATCTCGCCGACGCGGTGGCGGAGGATGTCGGTGAACCGCAGCAGGATCGGGAGCTGGATGCCGCGGGCCTGGAGCTGGTCGACCAACTCTTTCAGGTCGATGGCGCGGTCGTGGACCTTGTCCGGGTAGACGACGACGTGGCCCTGCGAATTGATCCCGAAGTAGCCCTTGCCCCAGTTGCGGACGCCGTACAGCTCCAGGGCGTCGTGGACCTTCCACTTCTCGATCGGGTCGTGCCCCAGGACGTTGGTCATCAATGCGGTCCCTTCGGTGCGGGTGAGCGAGGGTGCCAGGGGGACGGACGCCGCGCCTGCGGCCGGGGTCGCCCGGCCGGCCGGGGTGCAACCGGCGGGCCAATGGGGCGGCGAAGTTGTTCTCTGTAGGATACTTTAGCGCGACCGGCAAGCAAGCCGGATTTGCCGCTTGCGGCTATGCGGGCGGTCGCTCGCATAGCCGCAAGCGGCAGCCGGTCACGGCCCCCCCTCCCACGTCCGCAGCGTGCCGTCGACGGCGACGGCCGCCAGCCGCCGGCCGTCGCGGCTGAACCCCAGGTCCACCAGCCCCCGCGGGACCGGCCGGCTCAGCACCTCCTGGCCGGTGGCCAGGTCCCACAGCCGCACCGTGTCGTCCTGCCCGGCCGACGCCAGCCGGTCGCCCCGCGGGCTGAACGCCAGGTGCCGGACCGCCCGCCGGTGGCCGTCGAGCTGGTGCACCTGCTTGCCCGTCGCCGCGTCGTACACGAACACGGGGCTGTCCCCGCCGCCGCTGCCGGCGGCGAACGCCACCCACCGCCCGTCCCGACTGGCGGCCACGACCGTGGCCCAGTTCTGGTAGCCCGGCGTCTCCGCCAGGGTGTGGACCGGCCGGCCGGCGTCCACGTCCCACAGCCGGCAGACGAAGCGGCCCGTCCCGGTGACGAGCCGCCGGCCGTCGCCGACCAGGGCGACGGCGTTGACCTCCTCGACCTCCGGCCCGGCCAGCTCCCGCACCACCGCCCCGGTGTCGGCGTCCCAGACGACCACCCGGTCCGGCTCGCCCTTCGGCCGCGGGCCGGGGTTGCCGATCGCGTCCAGGTTCGACCGGCTGGCGGCGGCCAGCCGCCGGCCGTCGGCCGAGAACGACAACCCCGTGACGCGGTGCCGCAGCCCGGTCAGGGCCCGCAGCCGCCGGCCGGTGGCCGCGTCCCACACCGTCACGCCGCCGTCCTCGAACCCGGCGGCGACGAGCCGGCCGTCGGGGCTGAACGCGGCGTGCCGCACCCCCCGCACCCGGCCGTTGAGCGTCACCGCCGTCCGCCGCGCCGCCGCGTCGTCGATCATGCCGGAGAACAGGCCCTCCCCCAGGACCCGGCCGACGTCCGGGTCGAGGGCGAGGCTGGACGTGCCCAGGGCGGCGTGGGCCTTGCGGGTGGTCGCCTCCTGCTCCAGGTCCGCCGGCCAGACGTCCACCGCCCCGGCGGAGGAGCCGACGGCCAGCGACCGCCCGTCCGGGCTGAACGCCACCGCACTGTTCCACCGCGGCACCGTCTGGAACCGGCGGACCTCCTTGCCCGTCGCCGGCTCCCACAGGCGGACGGTGTGGTCGTCCGCGGCCGAGGCGACGGTGCGGCCGTCCGGGCTGAACGCCACCGCCCGCAGGTGCTCGGTGTGCCCCCGGCCGCGGGAGACGACGTTGCCGGTCGCCAAGTCCACGATCCGGACCTCGCCGACGCCGCCGGCCAGCCAGTCGGTGAACCCGAGCGCGACCCGCTCCCCGTCCGGGGAGACCGCCACCGCGTCGGCCGTGGGTAGCTCGCGGACGACCTCGCCGGTGGCGGCGTCGAACACCCGGCTCGGGAAGCCGCCCACGATCAGCCGCCGCCCGTCCGGGGTGACCGCCACGCCGCCCTCGCCCGCCGCGGTGCGGGAGCAGGTGACCAGATTCCGGCCGTCGGCCGCCGACAGTACCTCGGCCCCTCCGAAGGACCGGCGGACGACCAGCCGGTCGCCGTCCGGCGTGTACGCCACGGCCGCGACCTGATCCCGCTCGTTCGGCCTGGCCGCGACCCGCCAGACCGGCGCCCCGGCGGGGACGGTGACGACGGTCACCCCGCCGTCGCCGCCGAGGGCGAGCTGGCCGCCCTTCGGGTGGAAGGCGATGGACGGCAGTCCGCCCGGCGTCACGCTGATCGTGCCGACCGTCGCCCCGGTGGCCGCGTCCCACAGGACCGCCTTGCCATGCCACCGCATCGCGCCGGCGATGTACCGGCCGTCCGGGCTGTAGGCGACGGCGTCGACGGTCGCGTTGGGGACGCCGGTCGGCAGCGACCGCGGCGGCCCGCGGCTGACCCGGTCCCAGTAGTACCACTCGAACCCGCGGAGGTCGTCATCGCCCGCCTTCGGCGTCTGCCGCCGGAGCAGGTTGTGCAGCCGGTCGATGGCCGACTGCTGCCAGGCGAGCTGGGCCTGGCCCATGGCCAGGACGTAGTTCTGCCGGCGGGCGTTGAGGGCCTCGGCCTTGGCCCGCTCGGCGTTCTCCCCGGCCCGCCGGCCGTTGTCGATCGCGGCCGTCTCCGCGAGCTTGGCGTTGGTCATCGCCCACATGGCGTTGTCCCGCTCGACCCGGAGCTGGCCGGTGAAGTACCAGCCGCTCGCCGCCAGCGCCAGGACGGCCGCCGCACTCACCGCGATCAGCGCCGCTTGCGCCGGCCGCCGCTTCGCCCACTTCCACGCCTTCTCCCACACCGGCACCGGCCGGGCCGCGACCGGCTCGTCGTGCAGGAACCGGTGCAGGTCGTCGGCCAGCGCCGCGGCCGTCGCGTACCGCCGGGCCGGCTCCTTCTCCAGACACTTCAGACAAATTGTCTGAAGGTCGCGGGGGGTCTTCGGGTTGAGCCGGGCCGGGGGCACCGGGTCGTCGCGGGTGACTTGCAGGAGGGTGTCGAGCGGGGAGGCGGCCAGGAACGGCGGCCGGCCGGTGAGCAGCTCGTAGAGGATGGCCCCCAGCCCGTACACGTCCACGGCCGGGCCGACGGCCGTTCCGGCCGCCCCATCGCCGGTGGTCCGCCCGGCCTGCTCGGGGGCCATGTAACTGGGCGTGCCGAGGACGGCCCCGGTGGCGGTCGGCCCGGCGCCGCTGCCGTCGAGCCGCTTGGCCAGGCCGAAGTCCGTCACCTTCGGTGAGAAATCCCAAGCATCAAGCTCCAAATCCCAATTCGGTCCGGGTTCGGTTTGGGGTTTGGGATTTGGTGCTTGGGATTTCTGCGCCAGCAGGACGTTGGCCGGCTTGATGTCCCGGTGCAGCACGCCGGCGGCGTGGGCGGCGTGGACGGCCCGGGCCAGCGTCTCGACCAGTTCGGCCGCCGGCTTCGGCGGCCAGGGCGTGCCGTCGAGCCGGTCGGCGAGGCTGCCGGCGCACAGCTCCAGCGACAGGAACGGCAGCCCGTTCGCCTCGCCGACGTCGTACACCTGCACGACGTTCGGGTGCTGGAGGCGGGCGACGGCCTCGGCCTCGGCCCGGAAGCGGCGCAAGTCGGCGGCCCGGGCGTGCGGCCCGGCCAGGACCATCTTCAGGGCGACGACGCGGTTGAGGCCGAGGTGGCGGGCGCGGTAGACGACGCCCATGCCGCCGCGGCCGACCTCGCCGAGCAACTCGTACCCGGGGACGGCGTCGACGGCGAGGGCGGGTGCGGGCGCGGTGTCGCCGCCGGGCGGCAGGGTGGCGGCGTGCCAGTCGCCGGTCTGGCGGGCGAGGGTGGGGGCGTCGGGGGCGGGGTCGTGGGGGTCCGCGGCCATGCCGTCATTCGACTCGCCGCCGCCGCGGTCGTCAAGCGCGGGACTGGGCTCGCCGACGGACGAGCGCGGCCACGGCCGCGGCCGCGGCCAGGAGGAGCGACCCCGGCTCCGGGACGGGGGTGAACGTGAGGATCAGGCTGTGCAGGTCGGCCGACCGGCTCAGGACGAAGTCGTTCGGGCTGACCGGGCTGGCGAAATTGGTCGGCACGATCGTGACGCTGGCCGGCAGGCCGCCCACGGTGCCGGCGTCGCGGCCGATGAAGAAGTCGTACGTGCCGCCCGGGGTGAACGCCTGGCCGCCGCCGTTCACGTCCACTTCCAGGCCGGCCCCGAAGAGGATGTCGGCGGCCGTCTTGACCCGGTCGTAGGTGTTCACGTCGGCAGGCGCCGCCCCGACCCGGGCGTTCTTCGTGGCCAGGTCCACGGCGAAGGCTGAACCGGTCTGGAACGTGACGCTGCCGGTGACGGTCAGCAGCCCGGGGCCGCCGGCCCCCGGGGCGACGGCACCGCCGGACTGGACGGTGACCGGCCCGGCGAGGAAGCCCTGGGTGCTGTCGGCGAACGGGCTGGCGCTACCGCCGCCGGTGCCCCCGGCGAGCATGCCGCCGCTGGCGACCGTGACCGCCCCCGGGCCGGTGGCCGAGCCGGTCGGGTTGGCCGCCCGCAGGGTGCCGGCGGTGACGGCGGTGCCGCCGGCGTACGAGTTGGGGCCGCCCAGGACCAGGGTGCCGGTGCCGGCCTTGAAGAGCGGGCCGACGGCGTCGTTGGTCGGGTCGGCCGACGCCGGCTGGGTGCCCCGGCCGCCGACGAAATCACTCCCGCCCAGGGTGAGCGTGTTGCCGGCCGAGACGGTCAGCGTGGTCGTCCCGCCGAGGAACAGCCCCTGGCCGATGCCCTGGCCGGCGGTCGCCTGCCCGCCCCCGGATGCCCCGCCGGTCGCGGACACCGTGCCGGCGAACACGGGGTCGATGAGAGTGAGTGAACCGCCGGCGCGGACGAACGCCGCCCCGCCAGCCCCCATACCGCCCCCGCCGCCGATGTCGAAGGACGTTCCGCCGAAGCCGGTCCCGCCGCCGAACCCGCCCGGGTTTGAGCCAAAGGTACTCGGTAACCGGGCCCCGCCGCCGCCGCCGAACCCGCCAATCCCGGTCCCGCCGGCCCCGCCGCCGCCGCCGAAGCCGCCGCGGCCGCCGCCGGCGGTCCCAGTG
>DASXAN010000020.1:0-4174 GCA_036406755.1 Gemmataceae bacterium | reverse complement strand
GCCCCGAGGGCTGACGGGAGTCGGTGACCGTTGCGGGCTCTCGGGGCGCTCACGCAACCCCGCTCGCCGCCACCGCCATAGGCCGGCCGCCGCCGCGGCGACCAGGGCCAACGCCCCCGGCTCGGGGACGGGGGTGTACACCAGGTTGAGGTTGTGGTTGACCAAGTCCAGGTGCCAGCCGAACGTGCCGTGGATCGAGTTGGCGAAGGGAGCGAAGTCGGCGCTGCCGCCGGTCAGGAAGTTGGTGGACGCGGTCAGCGTGGCGTCGTCTGTCGGCCCGCTGTAGGCCGTGTCCCAGTGCACCACCGGCCACGAGTAGGCCTGGTCTGGGTTGAAGTTGGCCATCGGGCCGAAATTGTCCGTCCCGGGCGGGGTCGGGTTCATCAGCGTTTGTAGGGCGAACGTCATCTTGTCCGTCGGGGTGGCGGTGAAGTTGAAGTTGCCCGGCCCGAGTGGGTACGGGGTTGTTTGCGACACCGCGTGCAGGAGGCTCCAGCCGCTGACGTTGCCGTTGTTGTCCCCGGGCGGCCCGGCCGCCCCGGTGGCGTTGTTGATCTCCCAGCCGTAGTTGTTCAGCCCATTGAATTGGCTGGCCCCGGTGAACGTCCACTGGCCGTTGTCGGCCCGGCCGGGGCTGTTGCCGGCCTGGAACCGGCCGCCGTTGACCGTCACCACCGGAACGCCGTACGTTCCCCCGCCCTTGATCAATGCCCCGAAGTCGGCGATGAGTGTGGCCGTGCCGCCGCCGGACGAGTCGAACACCAGCCCGTTGTTGACCAAGAGGCCGCCGGCCACCGTGGCGTTGCGGCCGCCCAGGTCGATGATCGCCCCGAGCTGGCCGGCCGTCGCCGGGGTGCCGAGGAACGTCCGGCTGCCGCCGTTGAATGACAGCGGGCTGGTGCCGAAGTTGCTCAGGCGGTTGGCGGCGGCGAACCCGCCGGGGGCGTTGGCAATGCTCACGACCCCGTAGGATTGGAAGTCCGAGACGGCCGCGATGCTGCCGCCGCTGACCGTCACCGACCCGCTCCCCTGGTTCGTGAACCGCGTGAGCGGGGTCGGAGCGGCCGCGCCGGCCGTCAGGGCGAGGGGGCCGCCGCTGGTGACGTTCACGAACGACGCCGCCCCGGTCACGGTGATGCCCGTGCTGGCGAACGTCGTCACCCCGTTCAGGGCCGACCCGCCCGTCACGGCGAACGCCCCCGGGCCGGCCATGAACCCGCCGTTGACCGTCGCCCCGGTCAGCGTCACCGTCGCCCCGCTCGCCGCGGCCAGGGTGCCGAAGTTCAGGTTGAACGTCCGCGACGACGTTGTCGTGCCGGTGTACCGTAGCGTGCCGGCGGCGGCGACGGCGACCGCCGGGTTGGAACCGAGCGCGGCGTCGGCGGCCGCCTCGACGGCACCGGCGGTCACCGCCAGGGCGGCGAACGTGTTGCCGCCGTTGCCCAGGGCCAGCGTGCCGGGGCCGACCTTCGTCAGCCCGCCGGGGCCGGTGATCGCGCCGGTCACGGTCAGCGTCGCCGCCGCCGACTCGATCTCGGCCGTGCCGCCGGCGGCGGTCAGGGCGATCGTCTTGGTGGTCGTGGCGGTCGGACCGCCGTAGGCGAACGTGCCGCCGTCGAGGGTGAGTGCCCCGGTGCCGAGGTTGCCGACGTCGGTGACGCGGAGCCGGCTGTTGACGACCGTCAGCCGGGCGTTCGTGAGGGCGGCGCTGGCCGGGTCGGCGTTCTGGAACAGCGTGCCGCCGCCGGTGACGCGGTAGCCGAACGAGTTGCTCGTCGCCAACGCGAGGCCGTTGGTGAATGTCACCCCCGGGGAGATGGCGATCGGCGTGTCGGCCGTGTTGCCGGCGCTGATCTTCGCCGTGCCGGCGGTCGGGCCGAGCCAGGTCGAGTTGCCGGCGATCGTCAACCCCGGCGAACCGGCGGGGAGGAACAGCGCGTTGTTGCCGGTGGCCAGGGAGTAATCCACCGTCCCGCCGTTCGCATCGGTCACGATCTGGTTGACGACGGTGGCGGTGAGGGTCGCGACCGGCATCCGCAACGTCCCGCCGTTGAGGGTCACGGTGCCGAAGGTCTGGGTGACGGCCGTCGGCAGGTTGAGCACGGCCCCCGCGTTGACGGTCACGTTCGTGCCCGTCGGCAGGACGCCGTTGGTGCCGAGCGAGAGCGTGCCGGCGGCGACCGTGACGGGGCCGGTGACGGTGTTGGCCGGGTTGCTGAGCGTCAGCGTGCCGGTGCCGGCCTTCACGAACCCGCCGGTGCCGGAGACCGGGCCGGCGATCGTGTTGCTGTCGGTCCCGTTGCTGACGAGGCGGGTGCCGGTGACGCTCACGGGGCGGGCCACGGTGACGCCGTCGGTGAGGAATTCCAGCCCGCCGGCGGCGGCGTTCGACACCTGGAGGATCAGGGCGTTGGCCGGGTTGCCCAGGCTGGCGTCGGCGTTGATGCCCAGCGTGCCGTCGCTGACGGTGACGTCGCCGGTGAACGTGTTGGCCGCGGTCAGGTTGAACCCGGACGAGTCGTCCGTGTTGCCGGTGAAGCGGATCGGCGTGGTCAGGCCGGGGGCGGAACTGATCACCCCGGAGAGGGTGACGCGGGAGTTGCTGAGCGGCGAGCCGGTGCTGAAGACCGTCCCGGAGGCCCCGGGGGCGGCGAAGGCCGACACGCGGATCGGCGGGGTGATCGTGCCGTTCTGGCCGCTCGGCAGGGCGACGGTGAACGTCTGCAGGTTGGCGCCGCTGCGGGCGTCGTTGAAGTTGATCGCGCTCGCCGAGTTCACCGGGGCCGTGCCGCCGGAGACGATCAGGCTGCCGCGGCTGACGTTGACCGGGCCGGTCAGGCCGGTGTTGTTCCCCGACAGGAACAGCGCCCCCGTCCCGGTCTTGGTCAGGCCGACGGTGGACGCGATCGGGGCGGTGATGACGAACTGGCCGAAGTTGTACTGGTGGATCAGGAGCTCGCCCCCGCCGGGGGCGGTCAGCGACCCGGGGCCGGCGATCGTGCCGCCGCCGTTGCTGGGCGTGACGAGGATACCGCCGGACTGGATGGTCAGCGTCCCGTTCAGCGTCAGCGTGGGCGAGGCGGTGTTGAACCGCAGGGAGTTGACCGTGACCCCCGACGAGCCGATGGTGGCGGACTGGGTCACGTCCGTGTTGCTCGTGGCGGCGTAGTTGTTCGTGTCGTAGCTCGGCAGGCCGAGGATGGTGAACGTCGGGCCGGGGCCGACGGCGGCCGCCCAGGTGAAGCCGCCGCCGAACGTGGCGAACGCCGGGCCGGCGCCGAGCAGGCCGTTGGTGTTGCCGGTCGTGGTCGTGGCGGTCAGGAACAGCCCGTTGTTGCCGACGGGGAAGTCGGCGGTCGCGGGGGCCGTCCGGGTGATCGCCCCGAAGGCGAACGTCATCGTGCCGCCGCCGGCCGACCCCGCCACCACGTCGGTGTGGGCGGCGGCCAGGGTCGTGCCGCCGAAGTTGTTCTGGACGACGGTCGTGGTCGTGTTGCCCACCAGGTTCAGGACCCCGCCGTTGAGGGCGAGCACGCCGCCGCCGAACTTGCTCGCCGTGTTGGCCGAGTAGTCCAGCTTGAGCGTGCCGCCGGTGAGGGTCAGCCCGCCGAGCAGGCTGCTGCCGTTACCGCTGAAGGCGAGCGTCCCCGTGCCCGCCTTGACGAGCGGGCGGGTGCCGGCGGCCGACGAGACGGTGCCGGCGATCGTGTTGACGTCGGCCCCGCTGCTGACGACGCGGGTGGACGAGTTGACGACGATCGGGTGGTTGACGGTGACGCCGCCGTTCAGGAACTCCAGCCCGCCGGCGGTGGCGGAGGCAGTGTCGAGGATCAGGGTGTTGGACGGGTCGCCCAGGGCGGCGTCCGCCGTGATGCCGAGCGACCCCTGGAACAGGTCAACGTCGCCGAGGAACGAGTTGCCGGCGTTGGTCAGGTTGAACCCGCTGGTGTTGCTCGCCGCCCCGGTGAATCGGATCGGCGTGGTCAGGCCGGGGGCGGAACTGATCGCCCCGGCGAGCGTGACGCGGGAGCCGGTGTTCCCGCCGGTGGTGAACACCGTCCCGAAGAGGTTGCTGTCGGTGTTGGCGAACGCGGACAGGCGGATCGGCGGGGCGATCGTGCCGTCCGTGTTGTTCCCGAGGTCGACCGTGAACCGCTGGAGGGAGTTGCCGATG
>DASXAN010000019.1:0-7050 GCA_036406755.1 Gemmataceae bacterium | reverse complement strand
CAGCCGCTGCGGTGGCAGCCGTCGCCGGCCCGGCCGGCGCCGACCACGTCCATTCCGCCGCGCGGGTGATGGTCGCCCGGCCCCCGGATATACTTGGCGGTTAGCCCCCGGAGGCACCGCCATGACCCGCACCGCGCTCGGCCTCGCTGCCCTGGTCCTCACCGCCGCGACGGCCGCCGGCCAGTTCCGGCCGGCCGACCTGCCGTACCTGGACGCCGTCGGCCAGGCCGCCAACCAGCTCTTCGACCAGGTCGAACAACTCCGCGGTCAGGTCCGGGCGCTGCGGCCGCCGCCCGAGCCGCTGGCCCGGCTGACGGACGCCTACTACGAAGAGGTGCTGGCGTTCACCCGGTTGATCCCGCGGAACCCGCCGCGGGGCGAGGTCGAGCGGGCCTACCGCCCGCTCGACCGCCGGGCCGACGAGGTGGTGGCCGAGGCGCGGCGGGCGGCGGCCCGCAATCCGGTCCTGTTCCGACTCGCCGCCCGGATCGAATACGCCGACCGCCTGCTGGAGCAGGCCGTCTCCAGCGGCGGCCCGGTCCCGCCGAATGCGCTGCTGCGGATCGCCCGGTCACTCGACGCCCAGGCCGACGAGCTGCTCCGCGTCGCCCGGCAGACGCTCGGCAACGACCCGCTCGGCCGGCAGCTCGAGGGTCAGGTGCGACAGTTCAACGGTGCCGTGGACGGGTTCCGCCGGCTGGCCCAACGGAACGCCGCGGCGGACCAGCTCCGGGCCGGGTTCGCCCCGGTGGCCGTTGCTTGGCGGGTCCTGGGGCAGACGCTGGCCGCCTACGGCGGGCTGTGGGAGGCGGCCGCCCTGCGGCAGCAGGCCGCCCAGGTCGGCGGGCTGGTCGAGGCGGCCGGCCGACTGGTCGGCTCGCCGGTGGACCTGTTCCCGCCGCCCGCCCCCGGCCCGCTCCCACCGGGTCAGCGGCGGGCGGCGGTCGTGACCGGGGCGGACGCCGGCGGCGGGCCGCACGTCCGCGTCTACCCGTCGTCCCGGGCGGACGACTTCCACGAGTTCTTCGCCTACCACCCGGACTTCCGCGGCGGCGTGCGGGTCGCGGTCGGCGACGTGACCGGGGACGGCGTACCGGACGTGGTCACGGCCCCCGGCCCGGGGATGCCGCCGCTGGTCCGCGTCTACGACGGCCGCGACTTCCGCATCGTCCGCCAGTTCCTGGCGTTCGACCCGCCCTACGACCGCGGGGTGTGGGTGGCGGCGGCCGACCTGACCGGCAACGGCCGGGCCGACGTCGTCTGCGGGGCCGACGCCGGTGGACCGCCGCTGGTCCGGGTGTTCGACGCCGCCACCGGCCGGCGGCTCGCGGAGATCATGGCCTACGAGCCGACCTTCCGCGGCGGCGTGCGGGTCGCGGTCGGCGATGTGAACGCCGACGGGGCCACCGACGTCATCACCGTCTCCGGTCCCGGCCGGCCGGTGTTCGTGCGGGTGTTTGACGGCCGCAACGTGGCCAACGTCCTGGCCCAGTTCGACGCCTACGCCCCGGACTTCACCGGTGGCGGGTTCGTGGCCGCCGGCCGGTTCCGCGGCCGCGGGGCCGACATCATCACCGGGGCGGCGGCCGGCGGCGGGCCGCACGTCCGCATCTTCGACGGCCAGCGGGGCACCGTCCTGGGCGAGTTCTTCGCCTACGACCGCAACTTCGCCGGCGGCGTCCGCGTCGCCAGCCGGGACGTGAGCCGGGCCGGCGTTCCGGACGTGGTCACGGCCCCCGGCCCGGGGATGCCGGCCGTGGTCCGGGCGTTCGACGGCCGCAGCCACCGGCCGCGGTTCGAGTTCACCGCCTACGGGGACTTTGTCGGCGGGGCGTTCGTCGCCGGGCGGTGACCCGACCCGGACTCGCGTTGACGGCCCCACCCGATCTGCTATCGTCTCTCCGCTTCGTTGACGCACCTCCGCGCCCGTTCCCCGGCCGATCCGGCCCACCCACCCCCCGAGGGTCGTTGCATGTCCCCCCGTTTGCGAACCGCTCACGTTACCCTGGCCGCGCTGGCTTGCGCCGTCCTCCTGGCCCCTGCCCGCGGCGGCGAACCGTCGGTCAAGGCGAAGCTGGTGCAGAGGGTCTACGCCGTCGCCGACCTGGTCGTGCCGATCAAGGACTACGACGCCCCCGCGATGCCCGCGCCCGGTGCCGCGGCGGCGAAGTGCCCCGCCACACCGCCGGCCGTCTCCATTCCGGCCCTGGGGCCGGCCCCGATCGCCTTCGACTTCGCCTTCCCCTTCATGTGCCAGCCGCAGGAGTCGGCCCCGGCCTGTTGCCCGAACGGCGCCTGCTGCCCGGACGGTCCGTGCTGCCCGAAGTCCGCGACGAAGGGCGGCGAGGAGTCCGCGGCTCCGTGCTGCAAGGACGCCGGCAAGTGCTGCGCGAAGTCGGCCGCCACGTCCTGCTGCCCGAACGGGCCGTGCTGCCCGAACGGCGCGTGCTGCCCGAACGGCGCGTGCTGCCCCAAGGCTCCGGCCACGCCGACGAAGCACGACCGGCTCATCAAGCTGATTACCGGTACGGTCGCCCGGCAGTGCTGGGCCGAGGTCGGCGGCGACTGCACCATCGACTTTTACCCGATCGGCAATGCCCTGGTCGTCAACGCCCCGCCGGACGTGCAGGAGCAGGTGGCCTGCCTGCTCGAATCGCTCCGCCGCCTCCAGGACATCCAGGTCGCCGTCGAGGTGCGGCTCGTGGCCGTGACCGACGTGCAGATGCTGAGCGCGTTCTTCAACGACCAGCAGGTCGAGGCCGCCGACGGCCGGCCGCTGTTCCTGGCGGCCAATCAGGTCGGCGCGTTCATGCAGACGATGCAGGGCGACCGCCGGGCCCGGGTGATGGCGGCCCCGAAGCTGACGGCGTTCAACGGCCAGCGGGCCACCATCCTCTGCACCAACGAACAGTTCTTCGTCACGGACGTTAGCGTCGCCAACGTGAACGGCAAGCCGGTGTACACGCCCAAGAACGAGCCGTTCAGCCTCGGCTTCCAGATGGCGGTCCGCCCGACCGTGTCGGCCGACCGCCGGTTCGTCCGCTGCGAGCTGTCAGCCGAGAACCGCGAGCTCGCCTCGCCGAACGTGCCGGTGTTCCCGGTGACGACGTTCCTCACGCCGATCTTCGAGGGCGGGATGCAGGGCCAGCCGGTTCCGTTCACGCAGTTCATCCAGCAGCCGAACGTCTTCCGCCGGTGCGTCGAGAAGTCGCTGGCGATCCCAGACGGCGGCACGGCCGTGCTGTACGCCGGTAAGTGCCAGAAGGAGGACCCGGCGGCGGAGGACGGCCCGTCCGCGCCGCTGTTCGACTGGATCAACGACCTGGTGGACCTGTTCGGCCCGCCGGCGGAGAAGCCGCTGGTGGACGAGCACCTGTTCCTGCTGGTGACGCCGCGGGTGCTCGTGCAGGAGCCGGAGGTGGTCCTGGCCCGGCCGATGCCGGTCGGCCCAATCCGGCCGTGCGCCGCCGCCGTGCCGTGCCCGATGCCGATGCCGACGGCGGTCGCCCCGTGCTGCCCGTCGCCGGGGCGGCAGTGCGGCGTGACGGCGTGCCCACTGCCGATGCCGGCCCCGCCGATGCCGGCCTGCGTGCCGCCGCCCGCCCACGCCGAGCGGCAGGTGCAGCTCGACGCCGTCATCCTGTGCATGGACCCGGCCGCGTGGGATCAGCCGGTGGCGGCCGCGTGGGCGGACCTGTCGCCGGCGGCGTGTGAGAGCAAGTGCAAGGTGATCGCCGCCGAGGAGGCGAAGCGGTTCTGCGACTCGATGCGGAACCAGGGGGCCGGCAAGCTGCTGGCCCAGCCGCGGCTGGTGACGCTGAGCGGCCGGCAGACCACGTTCTTTTCCGGCGGCCAGCAGGCCGTCCCCGAGGTGGCCGCCGCCGGCGGTGGCGACGTCCTCCGCGCCCGGTACGAGCCGTTCGGGACGCAGATCACCTTCCTGCCGGTCGCGCGGGCCGACGGCATCTATCTGGAGTGCGAGTGCGAGCTGCGCGCCGCCCCGGCGGGCAAGGAATACCGGGTGACGATCGAGGCCGTCGGCGAGGAGCCGAAGACGGTGACCTTCCGCCGGCCGGCCGAGTCCCGGACGGCCAAGTGCGCCGTGTGCCTGCCGCACGCCGGCCGGACGTTCGTGATGCATTGCGGCCGCGACGCCGAGGGGCGGGACGTGATGATGATGGCCACCCCGCACCTGGTCGGTGAAATGGACCGGCCGGCGTACCTGCCGATGCCGACGCCGGTGCCGGTCGCGGCGGTCCCGCCGCCGCTGCCGCCGACGGTCTGGGCGGCCCCGATGCCGGTGGTGCAGGCGGCGGCGGAGGAACCGGCCGCGGAGCCGCGGCTGGCGAAGATGATGGCCAAGTACCGGCAGGCGTGCGCCGCCGGCGACGCGGCCAAGGCCCGCCGGCTGGCCGAACGGTGCCTGGCGATCGACCCGACCTGTTTCGGGAAGTGAGCGCGACGTGAAATCTGGCGGGCGGGCCGTGGCCAGCACGGCCCGCCCTTTTGCACATCAGTGGACACGAATCTTGGCGCGATCGGCGTAGAATTGCATGATGAGTGGCGGAGCCGGATTTGGATTTGGAGGCGCCGCATGACCGCCGTTGACATCGCTCCCCTGAACGTGCCGCTGACGCGCCTGCCCGACGGAACCTTGCGCGTCACCGGGACCCGCATTCCACTCGACCGGGTCATCGAATCGTACAAACATGGGGCCACTCCCGAAGCGATCGTCGATTCGTTCGATAGCCTGAAACTGGCCGACGTCTACGCGATCATCAGTTATTACCTGAACCATACGGAAGAGGTCGAAGCCTACCTGAGCGCCCGCGAGAGAGAGGCCGAGGAAATCCGCCGCCAGATCGAGGCCTCGCAGCCCCCGCTGCCAGCCGAACTTCGGGAGCGGATTCGGGCCGCCCGGGCACGCATGGAGGCGGAACGGAATGCTGCGGCTGGCCAGTGATGCCGATGTGAACGAGGACATTCTCAGTGGCATCTTCCTCCGCCGGCCGGAATTTGATCTGGTCCGCGTCAAGGACGTCGGATTGCGAACGGCGGAAGACTCGGACGTCTTGGAATGGGCCGCGGCAGAGGGTCGCATTCTCATCACCCAGGACCGTAACTCGATGACCAAATTCGCTTACGAGCGGATTCGCATCGGCCAGCCGATGCCGGGCGTGTTCGTCATCCGCAATGAGCCGCCATTCGGTCCACTCATCGACGAAATCTTGCTCATTGACTCCTGCAGCTCCCAAGAGGAGTGGAAAGACCGCGTCGAGGTCCTCCCCCTCTGACGGCCTGCCTACAATCGCCGCATGGCCGCCGTCACGGTCCGCGACCTCACGAAAATCTATCCCGCCTCGAAATCCGGCGTCCGCGGCATTACCCTCGACATCCTCAGCGGCGAACACGTCGTCGTCGTCGGTCCGTCCGGCGCCGGCAAGACCACGCTGCTCCGCCTCGTTGCCGGCCTGGAACGGCCCGACGCCGGCTCCGTTCACATCGCCGGCCACGACGTCACCCGCTGGCCGCCGCACCGCCGCCGCGTCGCCCTCGTCGCCCAGCGGCCGGCCCTCTACCCGCACCTGACCGTGAGGCGCAACCTCGCCGCGAGCGTGGAGTTCCGGCAGGACCGCGGGTTGCTCGGCCGACTGTTCGGCAGGCGCGGACCGGATTTTGTCAGCCCCGTGGAACTGGCCGACCGCGTCGCGGAGGCGGCCCGCATCCTGGGGCTGACCGGCCTGCTCGACCGCCAGCCGCGGCACCTCTCCGGCGGCGAGCAGCAGCGGGTCGCCCTGGGCCGGGCGTGGGTCGCCCGGGCCGCCGTCTGGCTCTTGGACGAGCCGTTGGCGCATCTGGACGCGGCACTTCGGGCGGAAATCCGCGACCAGTTGCACTTGCTCCGCACCCGGTCCGGGGCCACAATGATCGAAGTCACCCACGACCCGGTCGAGGCGCCGGCCCTCGGGCAACGCCTCGCGGTGCTGCGGGATGGCCAAGTCGAGCAGGTCGGCCCGCCGGCCGAGCTGTACGACCGGCCGCGGTCCGGCGTCGTGGCGACGGCCCTCGGCGGGCCGCCCATGAACCTCGCCGACGCCGTCGCCGCCGGGTTCGACGGCCGACTCGCACTGCGAACCCCTGTCGGGTGGGCCTTGCCCCTGCCGGCGGGCCGGGCCGTGGAATCGGGCCGGGCCGTGACGGTCGGGGTCCGTCCCGAGCATATAATGGCCGGGGTACCCAGCGCAGCTGGGTCGCCCGCCGCGGTTGGCGGCGGGTCGGACCCGGTGCCGCTGGGCGACTGGGCCGTGACCCGTGCCGAGCCGCGCGGGCCGGCGTGGCTCCTGACCGTCGCACGGCCGGGGCTGAGCTGGCGGGCGTGGTGGCCGACAAAGCCGGCCACCGACGTACTGCCGCTCGCCGTACCGGCCGCCGTTTTTTACCTGTTCGACGGGCACACGGGCGAGGTGATCGGTTAGCCGCGACGCGAAGTCTTCGGAGCGGAGCGCGAGGGAGATCGGATCATGAACGGCGCGGACGTACTGCGGATCGTGGACGCCATGCACCGCGAGAAGAACATCCCCAAGGAGATCATCTTCGAGGGGATCGAGGCCGCGCTGCAGCTGGCCGCCGAGCGGACCCACGGCAACCCCGACATCGAGGAGGACGTCGAGTCCGACGAGCCGGAGGTCGTCGTCACCATCGACCGCATGACCGGCGAGATCAAGGCCACCAAGGGCGACCAGGTGATCGACCCCGGCGAGCTCGGCCGGATCGCCGCCCAGAGTGCCAAGCAGGTGATGATCCAGAAAATCCGCGAGGCCGAGTGCAACAGCGTCTTCGACAAGTATGAACGGCTCAAGGGCGAATTGGTCCGCGGCACCATCCAGCGGGTCGACGCCGGCACCGCCATCGTCACCGTGGACCGCAACGAGGCCATCCTGCCGCGCTCCGAGCAGATCCCCGGCGAGACGCACCACGTCGGCGAGACGGTTAAGGCCGTCGTCATGGAGGTCCGCAAGGCCGGCCAGCGCGTCAAGGTCGTGTTGAGCC
>DASXAN010000018.1:0-1521 GCA_036406755.1 Gemmataceae bacterium | reverse complement strand
GCCCCGAGTCTTCTTCCAAAGGAAGACTCGGGGCGCTCACGCGACCCCGCTCGCCAAGATGCGGGAAGCTATTCCTTCTTCGCCTCGACCTTGCTCTCGCCCTTGTCGGCCGGGCACACGCCGGGCTTGACCGCCGCGTCGCCGCCGCAGCAGCCGCCCTTGGCCTTCTCCGCGGCGCAGAACGGGCAGCCGGCCTCCTCGGTGGCGTTCTTGTCGCAGCAGGACGGGCTGTCGTCCGTGGCCGTCACCGTGACCGCGGTCGTCGGCGGGTGGTCCGGCGGCGTGTTGAGGCTGTTGTACGCGACCAGGCCGGTCAGCGCGAGCATGGCGGCCACCAGGGCCCCGAGCAGAATCCGGGTCATGTGCGACTCCTGTCCGAGAGCGGTCGGCCGCCGGCTGGACTGCCGCCACGGCCCGGCCTAAGACTGTCCCTGTTATACCCGCCCCCGCCCGCCGCGTAAAGCACATCCGGCACGCCGATTGCCGACCTGAGGTCGGAAACCGTTTCCCGAGACGCGAAGGAGGGGACCATGCGACGGCATCAGATCGTGGCCGGGGCGCTGGCGGTGGCGCTGGCCGGCGGGCTGACGGCCCTGCGGCTGACGGCGGCGGACGAGCCGCAACACCACCACCACAACGCCGCCGAGATGGAGAAGTGCCTGAAGGAGTGCGCCCGCTGCGCGAAGGAATGCGAGTCGTGCTTCAACCACTGCGTTCACCTGGTCGCGGACGGCAAGAAGGAGCACGTCCGGACGCTGCGGACGTGCAACGACTGCGGCGACATGTGCGCCATGGCCGGCAAGCTGGTGGCCCGGGAGGGGGCGTTCATGAACCAGATGTGCGAGGCCTGCGCCAAGGCGTGCGACGGTTGCGGGGCGGAGTGCGACAAGTTCCCGCACGACGACCACATGAAGAGGTGCGCCCAGGCGTGCAAGGACTGCGCCAAGGCGTGCCGGGAGATGATCCAGGCCGGGGCGTAGCCGTTTGCGGCTTAGCGACCAAGTAGGGTGGGTCGAACGAGCGGAGCGAGCGAGGCCCACCAATGGGGGACCAAGTCTCCGAGTCGGTGGGCCTCGGTCGCTTCGCTCCCTCGACCCATCCTACTCCACCGGTGGTAGCCGAAGCAGCCCATACCCCGTCTCCGGGTCGTGGCCGGGCGGGTCGAGGTCCACGGCCGCCCGCCGCAGGGCCGCCCGCACCTTCGCGGGCGGCCAGTCCGGGTGCCGGCCCAGCACCAGCGCCGCCAGCCCGGCCGCCTGCGGGGCGGCCGCCGACGTGCCGCTGAACGGCGCCGGCCGGGCGGCCGTCCACACCGGCACCTCGGCCACGAAGTCCGGCTTCGGCCGCGGCCCGTTCGGCCCGCACGAGCTGTACGCCGCCCGATGGAGTTCGCGCTCCACCGCCCCGACGGCCACGAACTCCGGCCCGTCCGCCGGGAACGGGATGCTGCCCCGCTCGGTGTGCCGCTCCAGCCACCCGCCCAGCACCGCCAGGTGGAACGGCGGCGTCGATTTAGTCCCC
>DASXAN010000017.1:0-17846 GCA_036406755.1 Gemmataceae bacterium | reverse complement strand
GCAATGACTGAGGAGTTCCGACCGGACCTGTCATCCATCGGGAGGTTGCAATGGCGTCAACGATGAAGTCGTTCGTGATGCGGCGGATCGGCGAAGTGGGCCTCGCGGAGAAGCCCGTCCCCGAGCCCGGGCCAAACGACGCGATCGTTCGCACCACGGCCGCGCTGATCTGCACCTCCGACACGCACACTGTCGCCGGGGCCATCGGCGAGCGTGAGAACATGACGTTGGGCCATGAGGCCGTCGGCGTGGTGCACCGCGTCGGGGGCGCCGTGCAGGGCTTTCGGGAAGGGGACCGCGTCGCGGTCAACGCCATCACCCCGTGCTACCACTGCGACAACTGCCTGCGGGGGTATGGGTCACAGTGCACGGAGGCGCTCGGCGGCTGGAAGTTCGCCAACGTCAAGGACGGCAACCTAGCCGAGTATTTCCACGTCAACAACGCCGAGGCAAATCTGGCTCGCATTCCCGACGATCTGACCGACGAGCAGGCCGTCTACTGCGCCGACATGCTCTCCACCGGCTTCATGGCTGCCGAGCACGCCGCCATTCCCATCGGGGGGACGGTCGCAGTTTTCGCGCAGGGACCGGTCGGGCTCATGGCCACGGTGGGTGCCCGCCTGTTGGGGGCGGGGCTCGTCATCGCCGTCGAAAACTTCCCGCGGCGCAAGGTGCTGGCCCGGCACTACGGGGCCGACGTGGTCGTTGACTTCGACGAACAGGACCCGGTTGAGGCCATCCACGGGCTGACCGACGGCCGGGGGGTGGATTCCGCCATTGAAGCCCTCGGGGCGGCAGGGACGTTCGCCGCCTGCGTCCAGGTGACCCGGCCCGGGGGCACGATCAGTAACGTCGGCTATCATGGCCACGGCGACTACGTCCCCATCCCGCGGATGGCGTGGGGCGTCGGCATGAGCGACAAGACCATCCGGACCGGACTCTGCCCCGGCGGGGCGGAGCGGATGAACCGCCTGATGCGGCTCATCCAGACCGGCCGGGTTGACCCCACACCGCTCACGACGCACCGCTTCCAATTCCGGGAGGTACAGACGGCCTTCCGGATGATGCAGACGAAGGCGGACGGCATCCTCAAGCCGCTCATCCTCTTCCCGTGACGGGGCGGCGAACCGGGGCCACCTGATGAGCACACGACTTGACGGCAGCCGGCCGGGCGCCCGGCCGGCGGCCGTCGCCGAATGGCATGCCCTGGAGTTGCCCGCCGTGTTCCGGGCCGTCGGGGCCGGCGATGGCGGTCTGACGAGCGCCGAGGCTGACGCCCGGCTAGGGCGGTTCGGGCCGAACGAACTGCCCCGACCGTCCGAGCCAGCCTGGTGGCACATCCTCCTGCGGCAGTTCCTCAGCCCCCTCATTTACCTGTTGGGCTTCGCCACGCTCGTGTCGCTCCTGGTCGGCGACCTAGGCGACGCGGCCTTCATCGGGGCGGTGATGGCGATGAATGCCGCCGTCGGCGGCTACCAGGAGTGGCGGGCCGAACGAGGTGCCCGCGCCCTCCGGCAACTGCTGCGTGTCCGCGCCTCCGTCGTGCGCGACGGCGAAACCCGAGAGATCGACGCGGAGGCAGTCGTCCCCGGCGACGTCGCCTGGCTGGAATCGGGTAATCGCGTGCCGGCCGATCTCAGGTTATTGACCGCCCACGGCCTGGACGTAGACGAGTCGCCGCTGACCGGGGAGTCGCTGCCGGTCTTGAAAGACCCGGCGTGGCATGGGGAAGGACCCGCGCCAAGCGGGGATCGCCGCAACATGGTTTATGCCGGGACGACCATCGTGCGCGGACGGGGCAAGGGCATCGTGGTGGCCACGGGCACGGCCACGGTGGTGGGCCAGCTGGCGCTCGATGTCGGGAGCACAGGGGCGGCCCAGCCGCCGCTAATCGTCCGGATGGAGCGGTTCAACCGCGCGGTGGCGGTCGCCGTGGTCGCGGCCGCTGTCGTGATCGCCCTCATTGGCGTCCTTGTCCACCGCCATCCCTTGATTGAAATGCTCTTCTTCGCCATCGCCCTGGCGGTTGCCGCCATCCCAGAGGGCCTGCCGGCCGCCCTGACGATCGTGCTTGCCGTCGCCACCCGACGGATGGCCCGGCGAGGGGTGATCGTCCGGCAACTGGCGGCTGTTGAGGGCCTGGGCAGCTGCACGCTCATCGCTAGCGACAAGACAGGTACGCTGACGTGTAACGAACTCACAGTCCGCGAGGTATTCCTGCCCGAAGGAACCCTCGTCGCCGTCACCGGCGAGGGATACCGGCCGACCGGCCAAGTCCTTATCCGTGGGCAAACAGTCGCGCTGAAAAGCGATGCCGGCCTGGACGCCGTCGCCCGCGCCGCCGTCCTCTGCAACGAGGGCGACTTGCACGCGCGGAATGGAGAGTGGGTGTGGCGGGGCGATCCGACCGACGTCGCTCTTCTCTCCTTCGCCCGCAAGCTCGGTTGGGAGCGGGAGGCGGCCCTGGACCGCAACCCGCAGGTCAACCAGATCCCGTTCGAGCCTGAGCACCGTTTCGCCGCCACCTACCACCGCGTCGGAGGGGACGTGAGGGTGTTTGTGAAAGGGGCGCCCGAGCGGGTGCTGGCCATGTGCGACGGGACCGCCGGCCGGCTGACACCCAGCGGCTTACAAGAGATCGCGGAGGGCATGGCCCGGAGTGGTCGCCGCGTGCTGGCTCTCGCCGAGGGACCGGTGCCCGCTGACCTGGACCCGGCGACCGGTCCGCCCGGGCCGTCGGGGCTCGCATTCCTGGGGTTCGTAGGGATGATCGACCCGCCCCGGCCGGGCGCCCGCGAGGCAGTGACAGCGTGCCGGACCGCGGGAATCACCGTGTGCATGGTCACCGGGGATCACCCCGTCACTGCCCTGGCGATCGCCCGCGACTTGGGCCTGGCGGAGCACGCAAGCGAGGTCGTGTCGGGCCAAGAGCTGGATGAAAAGTCTCCCGCCGAAGTGCAACAGATCGTTCGCCAGGGGCGCGTCTTCGCGCGGGTCGCCCCGCGGCAGAAACTCGAAATCGTAGGCGCGGCCCGCCGGCTGGGGCACTTCGTGGCCGTCACGGGGGACGGGGTCAATGACGCCCCGGCACTACGGCACGCCAATATCGGCGTGGCAATGGGCCGATCGGGCACCGACGTGGCCCGCGAGGCCGCCCAGTTGGTCATCAGCGACGACAACTTCGCCACCATCATCGCGGGCGTCGAAGAAGGGCGGGTGGCATATGACAACGTCCGGAAGGTGATCTACCTGCTGGTTCCGGGCGGTGCGGCAGAGGTGATTGCGCTCGGCCTGGCGGTCGCGGCGGGATTGCCCCTGCCACTCCTGCCCGTGCAGCTCCTGTGGCTCAACGTGGTCACCAACGGTCTCCAGGGCGTCGCCCTGGCGTTCGAGCCCGGCGAAGGGGACGTGCTCCGCCGGCCGCCGCGGTCGCCTAGGGAGCCGATCTTCGACCGGCTCATGGTCCGGCAAACCGCCCTTGCCGCCCTGGTAATGGGCGGGGCAGCGTTCGGGGCCTTCCGGTGGATGCTCGGGGCCGGCTGGAGTGAGGCGTCCGCCCGCAACGCGCTTTTGCTGCTGATGGTCCTGTTCCTGAATGTCCACATCGGCAACAGCCGGTCGGAGACGAAATCCGCGTTCCGCCTGTCGCCCCTCCGGGTCCCGCTCCTCCTCGGCACCGCCTTGGCCGCGCTGCTGCTGCACGTCCTGGCGATGTACCTGCCCGTCGCCCGGCAAGTCTTGCAAACCGAGCCCGTCAGCCTAGGGACTTGGGCCGCATTGGTCGCTGTGTCCACGACGGTCCTCATCGCCCCTGAAATCCACAAGTGGTTGGGCAATTCCCGGCACACGACGGATGGCGCGGCGAAACCAGATACCTCGCGCCAAATGGAGAAGTGACAGCGGAGTGCCGAGGCTAAGCTGCCGGGGCCGCCTACGAGGACGTTGCATCTCGAAAAACCGAGATGGCGGCCCCGGTCAACTTCAGCCGTTTGTTCGGCCCGATTCTGCCTTGCCTGGAACATGTGGCACGAGATCACAAACATGCTCGGCCCCCTGCTCCAATTGAATCGTCGCGTGGGCGATGCCGAAGTGTTCGCGTAACTCCACGGCCACCCGCGCCAGCAGCCCGTCGTCCAAGCGACCGTCGGGCTTGACCAGGTGGGCCGTCAGGGCCGCGTGAGTGGTACTCAGCCCCCACACGTGCAGGTCGTGGACCGCTACGATGCCGGGCAACCCCGCCAGGTACGCCTGCACCGCCGCGATGTCGATGCCCGCCGGAACGGCGTCGAGTGCCAGCTCTACCGCCTCGCGGAGCAGGCCCCATGTGCCGACCGCGATGACGACGACGACAAGCAGGCTCGCCGACGGATCGACCCACTTCCAGCCGGTGAACTGGATCGCCAACCCGGCCAATACAACCGCCGCCGAGACGCCCGCGTCGGCGGCCATGTGCAGGAACGCTCCGCGGACGTTCAGATCCCGCTTCCGCCCGGCCAGGAACAGTAGGGCGGTGGCGGTGTTGACGACCACACCAGCGGCTGCCACTCCGATGACCGTCAGCCCGGAAACCGGTGCGGGTCGCCCGAATCTCTGGACTGCTTCCCAGGCAATGCCACCGATTGCCACCAGCAAGAGGATCGCGTTGAGCAGCGCGGCGAGGATGGACGACCGCCGCAGGCCATATGTCCGGCGAGCCGTCGGCGGGCGGCCGGCCAGGTAGTTCGCGCCCCACGCGAGCAGTAGGCCGAGGACATCGCTGAGGTTGTGTCCGGCGTCGGCCAGTAGCGCCAGCGAGTCGGCCCAAAGCCCGAAGCCCGCCTCCAGGAGGACGAAACCGACATTCAAGGCGATACCGATCACGAACGCGCGGTTGTAGTCGCGCGCGCCGTCTTCGTGATCGTGCGCCATCCGCACCTCAAAGGGCCGAACTCGTGATTCGCTGGACCGACGTATCATCTCTGAACATTGCAGCGGTTGCAACCGATGGCGGCGGGCGGCCCGGGGCCTTGGGCCGCGCAAGCTTCCGTGGCGAGCCGGCTTGCGGCCCCCCTGCCGGGCCCGCGCCCCGGGTGATCGGTTGCGACCCGCGGCAAGCTATCACGAGAGCTGACAGAGCGCGTCACCATTCGGCAGGAGCTATCCAGTGTCATGCGCCCCAGGTCAGTAGTCGGTCAGCGCTCGCGGCGGGATGACGGTCCGTAGGGCGTTGAGCACGGCCGCCACGTCGATCACCTCTTGAAGGATGGCCCCAGCGACCGGCGGCAGCAAGCCGGCGGCCGCGGCGGCCATGCCGGCTAGGCTCAGGACCATTCCGCCGACGGCGCTCTGGAGTGCGATCATCCGCAAGCGCCGACCGAGGTGTAGCAACTCGTCCGCCTTCCGCAGGGTGCCATCCATGACGACTGCCCCGGCCGCCGCGGCCGTCACGTCGCCCGTCCCGAACGCCACGCCAACCGTGGCCGCCGCCAGGGCCGGGGCGTCATTGATGCCATCCCCGAACATGACCGTCGGCGCCCGGGCCGCCTCACGGCGTACCAGCGAGAGTTTCTGCTCCGGCGTCTGGCCGGCGTGGACCTCGGTAATACCGACCAGCCCGGCTAGGTGGCGGACCTCCGACTCGCGGTCGCCGGAGACGAGGAGTACGCGGTCGACGTGGTGCCGCGACCCGAGGTGGCCGACGAACGGCGCCCCCTCGGCCCGCGGGCGGTCGCGGAAACGGAGCACCGCGGCCGGCCGGCTATCGATGACGGCCACGCACTCTAGGCCGCCGGCCGCGGGCGGTAGCACGGCGGCGGGCACCTTTGCCCGACCGGTCACCTGCACGGCTCGTCCGCCGACTCGGCCGGTCAGCCCGGCCCCGGGCGGCTCGCGGACTTCGCTTGCGTCCCGAAGCGGCAGTCCCCGCGCCGCGGCCGCGTCGAGCACGGCGCCGGCCAGCGGGTGCTTCGAGTACCGCTCCAGGCTGGCGACCAAGCCCAGCACGTCGTCCGGGGCGAAATCGCCGACGGGCACGATGTCCGTCAGGTCCGGCCGGCCGTAGGTGAGCGTGCCGGTCTTGTCAAACACGGCCGTGCGGCAGGCGTCGAGCCGCTCCAGCGCCGCCGGGTCCTTGATGATGATCCCCCGCCGGGCCGCGAGTGACACCGTGCCGATGATTGCCACCGGGATCGCGATGAGGAGCGGGCACGGCGTGGCCACGACTAAGACAGCCAGGAAGCGCACCGGGTCGCCGCTGACCGCCCACGCGGCCAGGGCAAGGCCAACGGCGAGCGGCGTGTACAGCGCGCCGAGTCGGTCGCCCAGCCGCCGGAGCCGGGGCCGCCGCTGCTCGGCGTCGTACATCACCCGCATGACCTGAGCGTACCGCGAGTCGGCCGCCGGGCGGTCGGCCCGCACCGTCAGTGCCGCCTCCCCGTTGACCGCCCCGGACAGGACCGCCGCCCCCGGCGCCTTCGCTACCCGGTACGGCTCGCCGGTCAAGTACGCCTCGTCCATGCCGCCGTGGCCATCGAGGACAGTGCCGTCCACCGGGCAGACCTCGTGCGGCATCACGACCACCGTGTCGCCGACGGCGACGGCCGCGACTGGCACGTCCGTGACCGTCCCGCCGGCCCGCCGGTGGGCGACGGTCGGCATACGACGGGCGAGGGCGGCGAGGGCGGAGGACGCCCGGCGGACGGCGTACGCCTCCAACGCCTGGCCGCCGGAGAGCATGAGGACGACGAGCGTGCCGGCCAGGTACTCGCCGAGGATCACGGACGTGACGATGGAGATGCCGGCGAGCAGATCGGACCCGAACTCGCGGCGTGCGGCCTTGCCGGCGAGTTCGATGACGAGCGGGCCGCCGCCGGCCGCCAAGGCGACCCACAAAGGCAGGGAGTACAGGTGGCCGAGGTTTGAAAGCCCGGCCGCAGGAACGGCGTATTGTAGTGCCAGGTGAAGGGCAATGGCCGCGACCGCCAGCACAGCGATCCCGGCCCGAGTTCGTTCCGTGCTGGGCGGGAACATGGCCATGTGACTTCGCCGAAAGGCCCCGCGGTTCCGGCGGCCGGGGATAGTATCCTGAGCCAGCCACAACTGGCGGAAGAGGGCAAGCCCTGGGCGCCACATGAGGACTCTGTCCAGTTGAACTCGCCCGGCCGCGCCAACCACCCGCATCATAGCCGGCCGCCGGCCCGCGGCGTCAGCCGACGAACACGCCGCCGAGGAAGCCCGGGTCATAGGCGGTGAAGGCGTCCAACTCGGTCGGCGTCAGGCCGTCGAACACCTTCACCCGCGACCCGCCGCCGGGACCGGGCCCGATCACCAGGTCGAGCCGGCCGGCGTGGTCGGCGACGGCCACGGCGACGCCGCCCCGGAACGTCGGGTCGTAGGCGAAGAACGAGGTCAGCGGGTTGGCGGCCGCGGCCAGCGTCGCCCCGTCGAACACCCTGACGTGCGGCCCGCCGCCCGGCCCCGCCCCGGTGACCACGTCGGCCGACCCGTCGCCATTGAAGTCCCCCGCGGCGACCGTGACGCCGCCGCGGAACGCGGCGTCGAAGGCGAAGAAACTGCCCAAGACGGTGACGTCCGCCCCACTGAACACTTTCACGTGCGGCCCGCCGCCCGGGCCGGCCCCGGTGACGAGGTCGGCCTTGCCGTCCCTGTTCACGTCCCCGGCCGCGACAGTGACCCCGCCGCGGAACGTGGCGGCGTAGGCGAAGAAGCTGTTCAGGATCGCCCCATCGGCCCCACTGAACACCTTCACGTGAGGACCGCCGCCGGGGCCGGCGCCGACAATCACGTCGGCGCGGCCGTCCCCGTCCACGTCCCCGGCCGCCACGAACACGCCGCCGGTGAACGCGGCGTCGAAAGCGAAGAACTGCGTCAGGAGCGACCCGTCCGTGCCGCTGAACACCTTGACGTGCGGCCCGCCGCCCGGCCCCGGCCCGGTGATGACGTCAGGCACGCCGTCGCCGTTGACGTCCCCGACCGCCACCCGCACGCCGCCCCGGAAGGTCGGGGCGTAGGCGGCGAAGCTCCGCATCAGCAGGCCGGTGGCCGGGTCGAAGACGTTGACGAGCGGCGCGCCACCGGGGCCGGCCCCGGTCACGGCCGGCCGCAGGTGGGCCATGACGGTCGTGGTGGCGTCGGCCGAGTTGTTGGCAGTGTCGGGGTCGAAGACGGACGACGTGACCGACGCCGTATCGGTCAGCGGCGTGCCGGGGACGGCATCCGCGCCAACCCGCACGACTAGGGTAAAGGTCCGCGGGCCGGAGCCTTGGGCCAGCGCGTCGAGCGTCGCCGTGACCGTGCCGGCACCGCCGCCTGCCGGTGTCGCAACCGTCCAACCCGCCGGGGCCGCGAAGGAAACGAACGTCGTGTGGTCCGGCAGCGTGTCTGTGAGCGTCACCTGGCGGGCGTCGCTGTCGCCGCCCGCCAGACTCACGGCGATCGTGTAGGTCACGGTGCCGCCGATAAACGCGGATGCCGCGCCGGCGACGTTCGTGATGGTCAGGTTCGCCTCGTGGGGCGTAACCTGCGTCACAGCGTCGGCGGTGTTGTTGGCCGGGTCGCCGTCGATGACGGCCGAGCCGACCGTCGCCGTGCTCGTCAGCACCGTCCCGGCCGCGGCGGCCGAATCGACCCGCACGACCACCGTGAACACCTGCGGCGCCGAGCCCTGGGTGAGCGTGTCGCGGGTGGCCGTGACCGCACCCGTCCCGCCGACAGCCGGGGGCGTGACCGTCCAGCCCGCCGGGGCGGCGGCCGACACGAACGTCGTGTGGTCCGGCAGGGCATCGGTGAGGGTCACCAATTGCGCATCGAGGTTGCCCGCCAGGCCCACGACGACCGAGTACGTGACCAAGTCGCCGGCGTGGACACTGGGCGCGGCCGCCGTGTTCCTCACCGTCAGGTCGGCGGACGGGTTGATCGTCTGGGTGACCGTGGATGTGTTGTTCGTCGGGTCCAGGTCGACGTTATTGCCCGACACGCCGACGGTCGCGGTGTAGGTCAGGGTGCCGGTCGCGTCCGCGGCCAGGGTGCCGGTGACGGTGAGGATAATCGTCGCCCCGACCGGCAGGATGAAGCCGGCGGGTTCGCCCGGGAGACTTGGCCTCGCCCCGCCTGTGTAGGCCGCCGTGTACGTGACGCCGGTGAGGGTCGGCGGGACCAAGTCGGTTACCGTGATGCCGGCTTCGGGCAGGCCGGCCGGGAGCGTGGCGCTGGCGTTGGACACCGTCACGGTGTACGTGACCGGGCCGCCGGCGACGACGTCGCCGGCGCCGGTCACGACGATCGATGGGTCCGTGGATACTGGGGCCACGGAGGAAAGGTAGGTGAAACTGACCGGCTGCCGGTCGGCGAACGTGTAGCCGCCGGTCAGGTAGTAGCTTGAGGTCATGGGGGCAGACGGGTAGTCGACCTTCGACGCCTGTAGCGCCGCGCCGGTCGTGCCGGCGGTATCGACGGTGAGCGACCCCCCGTGCAGGGTGTAATAGAAATAGTAGATACTGGGCCCCCAGACATACCGCACCGTTTCGCTGCCGCCGGTGACGTTGACGGCCACGTTCGCCGACGGGGTGACGTGGAAGACGGCGTTCGGCGTGGACCCGGTGACGGTGACGGCCGTGAGGTCGGCGACCCCGGCAAGGTCGGCGACGGTGATGTCCGCGCCGCCGACCGTAACCGACTCCACACCGCCAATGTCAACGACGCCCGCATTAGGTTGCCAGATGACCGCCAGCCGGCCGCCGACCCCGGGTTGAACCATGTAGCCCGAAGTCACAGCGGCATCGACCCCGGGGCCGCCCTCGACCGACTCCGAAGGGTCGGCACCGTTGAATTGGTCGTTGCCGTCCCCGCCGATGAGGACGTCAACGTCCGCGCCGCCCGTGAGGGTGTCGTTGCCGGCTTCGCCGAGTAGCGTGTCGGCTCCCGCGCCGCCGTCTAGCGTGTCGTTGCCATCCCCGCCGATCAGGGAATCGGGGCCCGCGCCGCCGTCCAGGCTGTCGTTGCCGTCCCCGCCGGCGAGCGTGTCGGCCCCGTCGCTGCCGATCAGGGTGTCGTTCCCAGGCCCGCCGGCGAGGACGTTGTCCGCAAGGTTGCCGAGGATGGTGTCGTCGCCGGCCCCGCCGGTGGCGTTGGTGAAGTTTCGGATACCGCCCCCGCCCGGGGCGAGACACGTCGCCGACCCGCTGGTCAGTACACTCAGCCCTCCCACCGGGCTGGTAAAGATGCCGTAGCCCTGGCCCTGGCGACCGAACGTGAGGGTCAGGTGATTGGCGAAAAAGGCGGTCACGAACGCCGGCGGCAGGCTGACGTTGGCGGCGCTGTAGGTGAACGTAAACCGGCCGGAATAGTAAGGAGTGAGGTGAAAGGTCGCGCCTGGCAGGGTCAGCAAGTCGAGGATTTGACCGTTCGGCTCGTTGAGAGTGAACGACGGCGGGTAGGCTTGCGTCAGGGCGGTCGCACTGATGTCGAACGTGTTGGTGCCCACGCGGTAGGTGAATGTCGCGCTGCCGTGATCCTGGTCCGCGTAGATGTTGAGCTCGCCGCTCCACGCCGCCCCGGCCGTGGCGTCCAGTCCCAGATCGACCAGGACCGGCGTCGTGGACGCCGCGTAGTTCAGCGCGTTCGTCCCGCCGCCGCCGTCGATCACGCCGGTGACGCTGCCGCCGGGGCCGAAGGCGAACGTGTCAGCCCCGGCGCCGCCGGTCAGGTTTTCGATGTTGGCGAAGGCGAACGTGGTCGGCCCGCCGAGGTCGCCGCTGCCGGGCCCGGTGACCGCCCAGTCGGCGCCCACGTCCGAGCCGATCAGCGTGTCGGTGCCGCCGCCGCCGTCGAACAGGACGCCGCCCAGCGGCGTGACCGGGATCGGCACGCCGTTGACCGTGGCCGACCACGGGCCGGTGCCGGTGATGGTGAGCGTGTCGGCCCCGTCCGAGCCGATCGCCGTCGTCAGCCCGGTCACGGTCAGAGTCGCGCCGCCGGCCGTCACCGACCCGCCGGCATGGAAAGTTAGCGCCCCGATCGTGTCGCCGAACGCCGCCGAGAACTGGCCGGCGGCGGCGACCGTGACGTCGGACGTGTCACCGACCTGGCCGGCGGCGAGTTCGGTCACGGTGCCGGCGAGGATCACCAGGGGGCCGGGCACGGCCACCCCGGACTTGTTCAGCTCGACCGTGCCCGCGTTGACAGTCAGCGTGCCGGCGAACGTGTTGGCCGCGGGCCCGTCGAGCCGCAGCGTCCCGCCCGACTCCTTCATCAGACTGGCGGCGGCACTGCCGCCGATCACCCCGCCCAGCGACAGCGTCTCGCCGGCGACGACGCCGACCGCCTGCGGGCCGGCGAGGGTGACGTCCGGGTCGAACCGGTTGGCGCCGCCGACGGCGTTGTCCCGCAATCCCGCCGCCAGGGTAACGCCGTTGCCGGTGACGGTGTAGCCGCCGCCGGCGAATATGATCGAATTGAAGGCCGTCCCCGTGGCGAACGTGTTGACGTTCGCCGGCTGGGTGGCCCCGACCGGGAAGTACAGGTCGGCGCCAGCCGCCGGGGCGACATCGCCGACCCAGTTGCTCGCCGTCGTCCAGTTCGCGTCGACACTCGTCCCCCCGGCGTCCGGAGCCCCGTCCCAAATCGCGTCAGACCCCGAGCCGAGCCGGGTCAGGACGACGTCATTGCCGTCGCCGCCGGTGTAGCTGATGCGGAACGACTGGCCGCCGGCCGTCAGCGTCGCCCCTTCGGCCAGGCCGGCGAACCCGCCGCCCACCGGGCCGGTGCCGCGGTTGTCCACGATCACGAACGTGTCCCCCGGGACGGCCGCGAACCCGGCGGTGAGGCTCAGCGACCCGCCCAGCGCGACGGCGCCCTGCACGACGACTTGGTCGTACAGGAGCTTGGGGTCGGTCCCGTGCAGGTCGATCGCCAGAGTCCCGGCGGTCTGCGTGTAGTTGCCGTTCACCGTCAGGCCGCCGACCGGGCCGGCCGTCCCGCCGTTGACGGTGAGCCGGCCGACGGTGCCGGACCCGGCGAACGTCCCGCCCTGCACGACCGCAGGACCGGACAGGGTGCCGTCGATCGTCGTCGCCCCGGCGGACTGACTGTATTGCCCCGCGGCGGAGACCGTGAAACTGCCGCCGGCGGTGACGGTGACCGTCCCGCTATTGGCGAACGACACGGCGGCCGATACGTAGGCGATCGACAGCGCCCCGCCGGCCCGGACGTCGATTGTCCCCGCGTTGACGACGGTGTTGCCGGTGGGGTTGTTCTGGATTTGCAGCGGCCCGGTCACGGCCAGCGTGCCGTGGTTGACGAACCCGTTGTGGATGTAGCTGTCCCGCATCGTCAGGGTGACGCCGGCCGGGACCGTGAACGGGTTGGTCCCGGCGATGTCACCGCTGACGATCGACGCGCCGTCGAGCGGGACCAGCGTACCGCCGTTCAGATTGAGCCCGGGCCCGAACCGCGATTCGCCCGGGCCGATGGTCAGCGCGCCGGAAGTGACGGTCAACCCACGGTACTGGGAATTGACGCTGTGAACAGTCGCGTTTCCAGCGAGGACAACGGACGGCATGGGCGGGCCGAGCGAACTCGCAATGACCGCGTCGTCGTTCGGCCCGGGCAGGACGTCGCCGGCCCAGTTAACCGGGTCGAGCCAATTGGTGCCGCCGCCGGTCGGCCCGCCGTCCCAGGTGACGAAGGCCGGCGCGTCCCGGTCTTCGAGGCGTTCGAGCCGGCGCCACTGCCCGGACAGTCGGGTCTGTGCTTGGCGGCGCGATGTCAAGCGGCGAGAACGTGCGCGAACCATGATGCGACCCCCCGGGGGCCCGCCGGCGGCGGGGCCCCCTGTGCCGGCCACACTCGGATGCGGCTCACGTGACGAGTGGTGAACGAGTGCGACTTAATGCAGACGCCGTGCCGCGGGCTGATCGACGCGACCCGGTGAGCGATCGTTTGTTGGCGACTCCCTAGTCGGAGTGGCTATTTGCGAGAAATGTCCGCCGTGGAATGGCAGTCGGAATCGGTCGCTTGGCGGCCGGACCTGATGGGCCGCCGATTTGGGTCTGTCAGGATGTCACAGGCTGCATCACTTTGGCGTGGATCCGGCGAGCCGCGAGCCTCCGGACGCTCCGCTCCGACCGCGGTGGGGCACGTCCCGTTCCGCATCCGCCACGCTGAGGTTGGGGGAGAGCGTGTGACCGTCATCCGACGCTGTCGGGCTCAGCCGGAGGCGTGGGCCGGAGCGCGGGCAGGTTTTGAACCGGCGTGGTGAGGCCGTAGACGGTTAACGAGGCGCAACCTAACACGCTCATCCAGACGCCGGCGTCGAATTGCCGCCAGTCCCCCGTCAGGGCGTAACCGGCCGCACAACTCCCGAGCAGCGCGCCGGCCATGAGGAAGGCCCAGGCGAGAACAAGGCGGGGCCAGCGGACGACCCACTGACCGTCCCGGCGCACGAACGGCAGAAAGCCCATGTTCCCACCCTCCGACAAGGGCCGCACGCCCGTCCCGGGCGCGGTCACGGGACCACTTCGGCCTCCCGCCGCGCCGCGCAGGCGACGCAGAAGCGGGCGTACGGCACGGCCCGGAGGCGGGCCGGCAGGATGGCCTTGCCGCACTCTGCGCACACCCCGAACGTCCCAGCGGCGATCCGCGCCAGGGCGGCCTCGACCTCGGCCCGGACGTGCTCCTCGCTCGCCAGCTGCGTGATCGTCACGTCGTGCTCCGCCTCCCGGCGGGCCAAGTCGTCCAGCCGCGCCGGCCGGTCGGCCGGGTCATCGCCGTCCGGCGTCGTGCCGAGGGTGTCGCCCCGAAGGTAGGCGACGTCACCGTCCAGGCGCGCCGCCAGAGCCAGCAGCCGCTGGCGGTATGCTTGCAGATCCGTTTCAGTCATGGTTCGGTCCTCCGGTTTGCCGGCCGCCGTCACCGCCCCGCGGCGGCGGGCTCGGCCAGGGCAAATGTCCGCAACAGGGCGATCACCTCGTCATCCGTCACCTGACGGAAGTCTTGGTACACCTGCCCGACGGCCCAGAAGGTTTCCGGGACGATCAGGCAAACCACGTCGTCGCACCACCGCCCGACCTCCGCCAGACTGTCCGCCGGGGCGACCGAGACGGCGACGATCACCTCCCGCGGAGCCTGCCCGCGGACGGCCCGTAGGGCGGCGATCATGGTCGAGCCGGTAGCGATGCCGTCGTCGGCAACGACCACCGACCGGCCGGCCACCCGGGCCGGCGGCCGGCCGCGGCGGAACAGCCGGGCCCGGCGGGCGATCTCGCCGCACTGGCGGGCCCGCTCCTCGGCCAGGTATTCGGCCAGCTCGGGCCGGCCGGTGGCGAGGTCCGGGTCCAGGTACATAACCCCACCCTCTGCGACCGCCCCGAGCGCCAGCTCCGGCTGGGCGGGCGCCCGCAGCTTGCGGGCGAGGACCACGTCCAGATCAGCCCCGAGTTCTTGCGCCAAGACGGCCCCGGTCACGACCCCACCCCGCGGGATCGCCAGGACCAGCGGGTCAACGAACGCCCGGCCTTTCAGTGCCGCCGCCAGCCGGAAGGCGGCATCCTCGCGGTCGCGGAACATCGCACGTACCTCCCAACTGCTGCAGATCAACCCGGGCCGGCCGCCAGCGGCTCGCCGTCGTTCACTTGCAGGGCACGGACCGCCGGCCGGCCCTCGCGCACCAGCCGGACCAGCGCCGGCCCGATCTCGGCCAGCGGCAGAACTAAGTCCACGCATCCGGTTTCGATCGCCGCCCGCGGCATAGCCGGCTGCCGGGCGGTGCCCGGGTCCTGGGCGATGACGGCCCCGTCCAGCGCCTTGAGCAACTTGACACCGGCGGCCCCGTTCGACCCGCCCCCGGTCAGCACCACGGCCACCCCCCGGTCCCGGCAGCAGGTGCCCACCGACCCGAACAGCACGTCCCCGGACGGGCGGGCGTACCGCACCTTCGGCGTCTGGGCTAGCGCCAGCCGCGCGCCCGGCTCGACCAGCAGGTGCCAGTCCGGCGGGGCGGTGTACACGTGCCCGGGCAGCAGCCGGTCGCCGTCCGCCGCCTGGGCCACTGGCAACAGGGTCTTGCGGCGGAGGATCTGGGCCAGCGCGCTCCGGCGCCGTGGGGCGACGTGCTGGACGACGACCACGGCCGCCGGGAAATCTGCCTGTAGGCAGCCGAGGACCTCGCTCAGCGCCTCCAACCCGCCGGCCGAGGCGGCCACAGCCACCACGTCGTACGCCGTCCCGGGGAACGGCATTCGGGGTCCAGCTTCGTGCATGGTCGGTCTCCTCGAAGTCTCCGTGCGGTCACCGCCGCTTGCCGTGCTTGGCCAGTGGCAAGGGCGATACTGCCACGACGGCGGCACCGTCGGGCATGTCATCGGGCGGCAGCACGTGAACGGGCCGGCCGTGCCGCAGAGCGAACACGGCCGCCAGGTTGGTGAGTTCGTCGTCGTCCGGCTCGTGATCGACGTAGACGACGGCGCCGCCGGTCGCCGGATCGAACCGGCCCCAGACGTCGCGGCCGGCGGCTAGACAGACGAATTCGATCTCGCCGCGGAAGGCGGCCGCGACGATCTCGGCGGTGTCGTGCGTGGTCCGGCCGGTCCCGGCGAGCTGCCGGTAAGTTGCCACCGCGTCGTGGGCCGCGCGGCCGAGGCCCGGCTCAATCAGGTCGCGCGCGGCGTCGGCCAACCGCCAGTCGCTCACCTGGTCGGGGTTGCCGACGACGGCCGCGGGGAACAGGTGCGGGTAGCGGCAGGCCTGGCGGAACAGCGGTAGCAGGTAGTCCACGGCCGCGACCACGAGCGGGGCGCGCTCGCCCTGGAGCACCGGCTCGAGCGCCCGGTCGACCGCGCGGAAGTACAGGAGCAGGTCGTCCTTGGCGTCGTCCGAGCCGACCCCGTGGCCGTGAAAGGCCGCCCTGCGGCGACTCCCCGTCCCGCCGACGAACGTGTGGGCGAAGGACATCTCGTCGGAGTCGTGTGCCCGCAGGGCCTCCGCCCTGTTGGCCGGGCCGGGCAGATCCACGTGGACGGGGCCGTCGAACGTGCCGCGGAGCAGGCGGACGACGTTCTGGCTCAGGGCCAGGACGTAGAACCGCCGGCCGTGAACGAGCCACGGCAGGACCGGCCGGACGTCGAAGACGCGGCCGACGGCCGCCCGCCGCGGCCACGTCAGGCCGAGCCGGTAATGGTGGGTGTACCCCGGCGCGGCATAGCACGCCAGGCCGGTGCCTTCGGCTTGCCAGACCCGGGGGTCGTCCGACAACTCGGTCGCGGGGCGCAGCAGATCATCGGCTTCCTGGGCCGGGACGCCGACCGCCTTGAGCCGCCGGCGGGCGGTGCGCAGAAGGGCCTTCCAACCTACGGCATCCCGCTCCTGACCCGGCTTGACCGGGAAAAAGAGCGAGACGCAGGGGCCGGGGCGTTCGGCCACCAGCTCCCGCAGGTCGGCGATTCCGAAGCTGTCCATGAAATCACCCTCCTCGGCGGGCGACGCCATTCGCAGTCAAGGCCACAGGGTTCGGATCCAGCCGGGCAGGCACCGCTTGACGCCCTCGACCTCGCCGGCCGTCAAAACGTCAGGCCGCGGACCTTGTCCAGTTGCACCCGGACGCGGTCCGGGGGCACCTCGTGGTCCTGGAGAAACGCCTGCACGGCCGCGACGATGTCCGCCATCGTCGCCCCGGCGTCGATGGCCGCCTTGAGCACCTCGCGGACATACCACCGGGCCGCTAGGCTACCGCCCCAGATGGGGATCGGCCCGGCGAAGCAGTGCGACAACCGCCCCGCCCAGGCCGCCGGCGGTTCGCCGGGCGGGGCGGCCGGCCCGGCCAGTGCGACCCGCCAGCCGTGCCGGCCGAAGAACAGGGCGTCGTCCCGCGTGCGGCACAGGAACACCGGATGGCCGCACTCCTGGCACCGGCGGACCCGCCCGTCGGAGGTCGGCGCCATCGCCTCCCAGTCGTCCGGGCACCGGCCCTCGGCCCGGAGTGGACAGTTCTGAATCTCGGCCGCCACCGGTCGACTCCTTTTCACCGACTCACCTGGCCCCGCCGGCGGTCAGGCCGATGGCGACGCTCAGCCGGGCCACCGCCAGCGGTTCCGGCTCGGCTTCGGCCGTCGGCACTGGCCGCTTCACGGTCAGCACCGGGCACGGGGCCCACCGCAGCACCTTCTCCGCCACGCTGCCCATGACCAGCCGGCCCAGCCCGGTCCGGCCGTGCGTGCCCAGGACGATCAGGTCGAACCCCTCGTCCGTCGCTAGGCGGACGATCTCGGCCGCCGCGTCGCCGGCGAGCATGACGTGCTCAACGGGCACGCCGGGGGTCGCCGGCCCGCAGGTGTCGAGCCGCCGCCGCAACTCGGCCGCGTGTTCCGGTGGGTCGGGCGGCTCGGGCGTCATCACCCCGGACGCGACGACCGGCGGCGGCTTAACGTGCACGATTACCAGCCGGGCGCCGTAGTCCCGGGCGACGGCCCCGGCCAATTCCAGGGCGGCGGCCGAGTTGTCCGAGAAGTCCGTGGGGTGGAGGATGGAGCGGACGCGCAGCATGGCCGTCTCCTTGGGTCGGTGCCCGTCGTGGGGGTGGAACGATCTCGGCATACGCAATCCCGGTGCCCTGCCGGCGGCGGGCGCGCCGATTCGTCGGACTTGCGAAAAAACCGCGCGAATTCGCCGATCCGGGCTCGCGGCCGTCGTGAGTGGCTATGACAATGTGGCGGACTTCCCGCGGCGACTGGGCCGAATCGGCACAGACAGAGGACGGCGGATGCGGGGTGAGGTCGTCTACTTCTACGCCTACGACATCGCCAATGAGGTCGTGCGCGACCGCGTCGGCACCGTGCTGGGCCAGCGGCCGGCCCGGC
>DASXAN010000016.1:0-2851 GCA_036406755.1 Gemmataceae bacterium | reverse complement strand
GCGACCGGTGGATCGGAAACTCGCGATTTCCGATCCACCGGTCGCTCACGCTCCCGGCTCGCCTTCCGGACCACCTTCGGCCGCCCCTCGTGCAAAAACTCCATTGCCAGGTCGCCGACCTCCTCGCCCTGGTAATAGAGCTTCAGCCGCCCCGTCGCCTCGAACGTGCCGAGGATCGTCGCCTCCACCCCTTCATCCGCGCACAGCCGCTCCAGCTCTGCCCAGTGGTCCGGCGGCACCGCCAGCACCATCCGCTCCTGCGCCTCCGAAATCCACACCTCCGTGTATGACAGCCCCTCGTACTTCAGCGGGGCACGATCGAGATGCACCTCCGCCCCCAGGTCCGCGCCCATCTCGCCGACCGCAGAGCTGAACCCGCCGGCCCCGCAGTCGGTCACTGCCCGGTACAGCCGGCGGTCGCGGGCTTGGAGCAGCGCGTCGAGCACCTTCTTCTCGTTGATGGCGTTGCCGATCTGCACCGCCCCGCCGCTGACCTGCTCCGACTCCTCGCTCAGGCCGAGTGACGAGAACGTCGCCCCGTGAATGCCGTCCCGCCCGGTCCGCCCGCCGACGGCCACGATCAGGTCCCCGACCCGCACCGCCTTGTGCTCGCACCCGACCGGCATCACCCCGACCGTGCCGCAGAATACGAGCGGGTTCGCCAGATACCGCTCGTCGAACAGCACCGCCCCATTGACGGTCGGAATGCCCATGCGGTTGCCATAGTCGCGCACCCCGGCGACGACCCCCTGCATCACCTTCCGCGGGTGCAGAACGCCCGGCGGCAACGACTCCGGCGGCATGTCCGGCGGGGCGAAGCAGAAGACGTCGGTGTTGCACACCGGCTTCGCCCCCAGGCCGACGCCGAGCACGTCACGGATGACGCCGCCCAGGCCGGTGTTCGCCCCGCCGTACGGCTCGATCGCGCTGGGCCGGTTGTGCGTCTCCACCTTGAAGCAGACGTGGTTGGCCTCGTCGAACTTCACCACCCCGGCGTTGTCGGCGAACACGCTCACGCACCAGTCGTCCGGCCCGAGCTGCCGCCGCACTTCCTGCGTCGCGGCGAAGATGGTTTCCTTGAGCAGGTTGTCGTAGGTGCGGTCGCCGCACTCGACCCGACCCTTGAGCGCCTTGTGGGAGCAGTGCTCGCTCCACGTCTGGGCCAGCGTCTCCAGCTCGACATCGGTCGGGTCGCGGCCTTCGGCGCGGAAGTAGGCCTGGATGGCCCGCATCTCCTCGAGCGTCAGGGCGAGCTGGCCGGCGCGGCTGACTTTCTCCAGGGCGGTGTCGTCCAGGTCGCGGACCGGGACGACCACCTTGCGGAACTGGTACGGCCGGCCGGCGCTAATCAGCCCCCGGTCATTGACCGGGGGCAAAGTGAGCGGCCCCTCGACCACCTGCTCGACCGCCTCGTTGGCCAGCACCTTGCGGGTGAGCGTGTCGTGGTCGGCGGCCAGCCCGGTGTCGGTCACCTGGTAGCGGCGAAACGTCCGCACGGCCCGCACGTCCAGCCCCAGCTCGCGGGCCACCGCCCCGACGCTCTCGGCCACCGGGTCCATGACCCCCGGCTTGGGCAGGACCGTCAACTTCTGCCAGTCGGCGTGTGAGCGGTCCTCGGCGTTGAGCCGGTCCATGCGCGACCATTCCACGAGCGGGTCGGTGAGCAGGTCGGCCAGGCGGACCCGCTCGCCCTCGGAGCGCAGGTCGGCGTCCACGAGGTAGCCGCGGCTGGCCCCCACCAGCACGTCTCGACCTCGGGCGGAGTGGGTGAGCAGGTCGAAGTCGGCCCGGACGCGGTCCAGGTCCGGGTTGCGGTCCTTGGGGAAGATCTCGATCTCCCAGAGCATCGCCACCTCCGGTGGAAATATCAAATCCCAAGCACCAAATCCCAAAGGTCAATTTGGGATTTGGTGCTTGGGATTTGGGATTTCGTCCAGGCCGTCTCGCACCGCCTTCGCCTCGGCCAGCAGCCGTCGCAACGTCGTGATGTCGTTGTGCTCGATCGCGTGCCGGTAGTCGGTCAGTCGCTCCTCCAGCCGGCCCAGCGCCGCCAGCACGGCCCCGAGGTTCTGGGCGAAGATGGCCGCCCACAGGTCCGGGTCGCCGGCCGCCACCCGGGTCGTGTCGCGGAACCCGGTCGCCGTCAGCGACCGCAGGTGCTCCGGCAGCGTGTTCGCCAACGCCGCGGCGGCCAGGTGCGGCAGGTGGCTGGTGACGGCCAGGGCGTCGTCGTGATCCTGCGGGCTCAGGTGCAGCACCCGCGCTCCGAGTGCCCGCCAGAACGCCCCGGCCCGCTCCACGGCCGCCGGGTCGGTCCGCGGCGTCGGCGTCAGGATGACCAGCCGGCCGTCGAACAGGTCGGCCCGGGCGTGCTCCGGTCCCCGCTTCTCCGACCCGGCCAGCGGGTGGCCGCCGACGAACGGCACGCCCGGCGGCAGCCCGCCGTCCAGGGCGCGGACGATGGCGTCCTTGGTCGAGCCGGCGTCGGTCAGAAGAGTGCCGGGGCGGCAGGTGGCGGCGGCGGCCCGGACGTACTCGGCGACGCGATCGACCGGGGTGCAGACGAGGACGAGGTCGGCGTCACGGGCGGCGGCGGCGAGGTCGGGGGTGCCGTCGTCGATGCAGCCGGCCCGGCGGGCGGCGGCGAGCGACTCGGCCGACCGGCCGACGCCGACGACCCGGCGGGCCACGCCGCGGTCGCGGGCCCCCAGGCCGGCCGAGCCGCCGATCAGACCGACGCCGACGATCACCAGGGTGTCCGCGGTCATGCCACGGTCGTTCTACGGCCGCGGCCGGGAAACGACACCGCCCGCCCGGGGCGGCCGGGCGGGCGGCGCGGCTGACTCGTCGT
>DASXAN010000015.1:0-4060 GCA_036406755.1 Gemmataceae bacterium | reverse complement strand
ACCGACCTCGGCATTCCATGGTCAACGTCGCAGCCGTGCTTAACCTTGTCGAGGTCGGCATCGCAACAGTGGAACCGGACGTGACCCGGCTCCGAGCACCGGCAGTCGGAGGTGACCTGGATCTCCATCCCGCACCTCCGGCAGTGGAAGCGGTCTCCCTTTTTCGGCATGCCCGCCCCGGTGTCCGCCCGGTCGGTGCGGCGCGCCTCGTCGGCCTTGCTGGCCATAGCTCCCTCCGTTCCTGGGCGAATCCCTATAGGTCGGATGGCGTCGCGAGTTGACTCGCGGCCATGAGTCTGAAGACTACCGCCGCGGTTCGGCCGGCTCGGACACCTCCCTGAGGGTGTCGGCCGGCCGTGCCTCCCGGCCGGCGTCCACTGCCAGGTCGGCCATGGACACGATCCCGACCAGCTTCTTGTCCCGATTCAGGACGACGAGCCGCCGGATCTGGCGAACGGCCATCGTGTCGGCCGCGTCCTTCACGTCCTGGTCTTCGAAGACGTAAACGACGTGCGGCGTCATCACGTCCCGGACCGGGCAGCGGGTCGGGTCCTTGCCTTCGGCCGTGGCACGGACGGTGATGTCCCGGTCCGTGACCATGCCGGCCAACCGGTCGTGGTCGCAGACCGGCAATGGGCCCACGTCCAGATCCCGCATCTTCCGCGCGGCGACCTGAAGCGTATCATCCGGGGCGATGCACTCCACGTTTCGTGTCATCACATCTTGAACACGCATCGGTCACCTCTCAGGCGGACGGTGCTACACGTCAGGCGGACGGTGCTACACGAATAGCTGTTGCAATCCCTGTACCGCTGGTCGAACACGGTATCACCTTTGCACCTCATCCGTCTTGCCCATTCCTTCGGGAGAGACACTCGTCATGAGGATCATTCCAGCGGGATTCGCCCTTCTGGTCGCGGCAGCCCTCGTGGGGTGCAACACCAGCCCGCCGGGCGGGGCAACCCACCGCGGGTCAGCGGGGACACGCGCATCCTCCACCACCCCCGCGACGACGACCACCGCGGATGACAAGGATGCGACCTTCACGATCTCGGCCCCGACGCTGGCGACGCATTTGAAGCAGGGGGAGACGCAGACGGTCAAGCTGTCGCTCCACCGGGGCAGCAAGTTTCACGAGGACGTGACGTTGAGGTTCGACGCCCCCAAGGGCCTGAAGGCGGACCCGATGGAGAAGGTGGTCAAGGCGAGCGACAAGCCCGACGACATCACCGTGCAAGTGTCGGCCGACAAGGACGCCCCGCTCGGCGACCACATGGTCAAGGTCACCGGCGCGCCTGCCAAGGGGGTGGCGACATCGGTAGACGTCAAGGTGACAGTGGCGAAACCATAGCGGGTCCCGCGTCGTATCGCCGGCGGCAGGTACATCGGGTGCTAGGTGGACGACGGCCGCCGTGCCAAAGTCGTGCAAGACGCCTTCCCGGCGCGGGCTTCTCCCCATTCCTCCATGACTTCGCCGCCCGCCCCAACATGGGCGGCGTTGTCACCAACGACGTGAGGGCAGTCCAAATCGACGTCCAAAGGCCGCCGGCCACCCTGGGAGAATTGGTCGCCGCGCTGACGGCCGACCTGCCCCCGCTCACCCGAGTTACGTGCGTCTGCTGCGAACCACGACCACCCCAACGGCACAAACCGGTCCTGATCGTCGCCGGGGGGCCATTGTCGGTTGCCACAACTTTGTTTCCCGCGGTGTCGCCACCCGTGACGCCGGCCTGGATAACCCCGATCGCCGGCTGGCTCCCATTCACGCCCATGAAGGCCCGTAGGGCCAGGCAGGCGGCCGCAGTCGTGGTCCGGGCCGGCATCCGGCAGCCCGGTCGTGTCCTCGCCGCGCTGACAGTGGACGTGGCAGAGCCGCTCGGCCTAGGCGTAGTACGGCGCCAGGTGGTCGTAGCCGATCGGACGGGCCGGCGAGACGCGGTCTAATCGCGGGTCTCACCGAGATCTTCCTTGCAGAGGCGGAGCAGGGCGGCGCCCAATAACCCGGTGTTGCCGCCGACGTAATAGTCGGCATCCGGGTGCAGCTCGCCGCCGCCGCGGTCGTGCCGGACCTCCTTGGCGTGATACTTCGCCTCCAGGTACACCAGCCGCGGGACCCAGTTGGCCTTCTCCCGTGGCACGTAGACGCTCTGCTTCAGGAGCAGGGCGCGCTTGCCCGAGGGGGCGAGCCGGCGGGTCAGGATGCCGCCGTCGGCCCTGATGCCGTTGATGATTACGTCGTAGTGCGCGGACGCGGGCAAGGAGCCTCCTGGGGTTTCTGCTGTCGGTCGGCGGTGCCGGCGCAGTATTCTTGGATGACCGGGCGGCCTGGCGGTTACACCCCGGGGCGCGTCGCCGGCCTGGGGGATTCACGATGGGACTCATCGCCCGGCTGACGGGGCGGCCGGCGGGCGACGGCGGCCCTGACATCGCCAGCCCGGCCCACAAGGCCGACCCGTTCCCCTTCTACGCGCGCCTCCGGGCCGAATCGCCGGTCCATCACGTCACCCTTCGGGGAGGGATGTCGGTGTGGCTCGTCGTCCGGTACGACGACGTCGTCGCCATCCTGCGGGACGAGCGGTTCGCCAAGGACCGGCTTTCGGCCCTGACCCCCGACCAGATCCGCAAGCAACCGTGGATCCCGCCGACGTTCCGGCCGCTTACGCGGAACATGCTCGACTTGGACCCGCCGGACCACGACCGGCTGCGGGCCCTAGTGCAGAAGGCGTTCACGCCGCGGCTGGTCGAGGGGCTGCGGCCGCGGGTCCAGGCGCTGGCGGACGGTCTGCTGGATGGGCTCCGCGGCCGGCCCGGCTTCGACCTGATCCGTGACTACGCCCTGCCCATCCCGACCACCGTCATCGCCGAGATGCTCGGCGTGCCGGCGGCCGACCGGCACCGGTTCCAGCGGTGGTCCAAGGCGATCGTGGCGACCGACCCGTCCGGCCTGGGGATGCTGCTGGTGGTCCCGCACGTCTGGCGGTTCCTGCGGTACATCCGGCGGCTGATCCGGGCGAAGCGGGCCGCACCCGCCGGCGACCTGCTCACCGCCCTGATCCAGGCCGAGGAGGCCGGCGACCGGCTCACCGAGGACGAGCTGCTGGCCATGACCTTCCTGCTGCTAGTGGCCGGCCACGAGACGACCGTCAACTTGATCGGCAACGGCACGCTGGCGCTCTTAGAACATCCACACCAGCTGGACCGGCTCCGCCGCGACCCGGGGCTGATCAAACCGGCCGTTGAGGAGCTGTTGCGCTATGCCAGCCCCCTGGAGACGGCGACGGAGCGGTTCACCCGCGAAGACGTGACGGTGGCCGGGGTCACCATTCCCCGCGGTGCGATGGTCTTCGCGGCGATCGCCTCGGCCAACCGGGACAGCGGGCAGTTCCCCGACCCCAACGCGCTGGACGTCGGCCGCGAGCCGAACAAGCACCTGTCGTTCGGGCTGGGGCCGCACTACTGCCTCGGGGCACCGTTGGCGCGACTCGAAGGACAGGTCGCCATCGCTACCCTACTTCGCAGGGTCCCGCAGCTCCGGTCGGCCGTGACGCCGACGGCGCTCCGCTGGCGGCGCGGGCTCGTCCTCCGAGGACTGGAATCCCTGCCGGTTTTGATTGACCGGTGGGCGTGAATGGACAATCGGCCGCGCCGACCCGCCGCGCGCGGGCGAAGGCCGGGAAAGCCGACCGCAGCCGCACCGGCGGCCACGCCGGCCCGTGCATCCGACAGAGCAAGCAAGGTAGCCTCATGACCGACTCACCCAGGCCGTTCACCGTCAACCCGCTTCACTGGTTCCCCGAGTACTTGACCCTGTCCCGCCGCCGGCTCCGCCACCAGACCCGACTCATGGGGTCGGCCGTGCTCGTCGGGGTCGTCGCTGGGCTGGGGGCGGTCGTCTTCGCCGTCGCCTGCCAGGTCGTCGTCGCCGGGTCGCTCGGCGCCTTCGCCGGCTACCACCCGGCCGGGCCGCTCGGCGAGGCCGTCGTCAGCTGGATCCCGGAAGCCGCCACCCCGTTCCGCCCGTGGATGCTCCTGATCGTGCCCACGGTCGGCGGCCTGATCA
>DASXAN010000014.1:0-1505 GCA_036406755.1 Gemmataceae bacterium | reverse complement strand
CCCCGGCCCCCTTCCCGAAGCGGGAAGGGGGAGAGATTTCAATAAGACAGGACCGGCCGCGCTCGCCGCTGCTTTCTTGGAGTCTCTCCTCCTTCCCGCTTCGGGAAGGGGGCCGGGGGGTTCGGTTCTTCTCCGGAGGCCCCACGCCGTGGACGCCGAATCCCTCAACCCGCTGGCCATCGCCACCCGCCAGTTCGACCGGGCCGCCGCCCACCTGCCCCTGCACGCCGGCCTGATCGACTTCCTCAAGCGGGCCAGCCGGGCCGTCACCGTCGAGTTCCCCGTCGAACTCGACGACGGCACCGTCACGTCGTTCGTCGGCCACCGCGTCCTGCACAACATGGTCCGCGGCCCCGGCAAAGGGGGCGTCCGCTTCCACCCGTCCCTGACCCCGGACGACGTCCGCGCCCTGGCCGCGTGGATGACGTGGAAGTGCGCCCTGATCGACATCCCGTTCGGCGGGGCCAAGGGCGGCGTGGCCTGCGACCCGAAGAAGCTCAAGCCGCACGAACTCCGCAAGGTCACCCGTCGGTACATCGCCGAACTCGGCGACCTGATCGGCCCGTACACCGACATCCCGGCCCCGGACCTGGGCACCGACGCCCGGACCATGGCGTGGATTTACGACACGTACGCCGTCCTGCACCCCGGGCGGAATAACCTGCCGGTGGTCACCGGCAAGCCGCTGGACCTGGGCGGGTCGCTCGGCCGGGCGGAGGCGACGGCCCGGGGGTGCCTGTTCTGCTGCCAGCGGGCGCTGGAGCGGGGCGTGGTCAAGGGGCTGCGGGCGCTCGACGGGGCGCGGGTGGCGGTGCAGGGGTACGGCAACGCCGGGGCGACGGCCGCGCGCCTCTTCGCCGAGGCCGGGGCGAGCGTCGTGGCCGTCAGCGACACGGGCGGCGGGGCGTACGCCGCCGAGGGGCTGGACCTCAGCGGCGTGACGGCCCACAAGACGGCGACCGGCTCCGTCCACGGCGCCCCCGGCACCAAGAAGGTGACCAACGACGAGCTGCTCGCCGTCGACTGCGACATCCTCATCCCGGCGGCGCTGGAGTGCCAGATCCGCACGGACAACGTCGCCGAGGTCAAGGCCCGACTGGTGCTGGAGGCGGCCAACGGGCCGACGACGCCGGACGCCGACCGGGCGCTCCAGGGCCGGGCCGTGCCGGTCCTGCCGGACATCCTGGCGAACTCCGGCGGGGTGTGCGTCAGCTACTTCGAGTGGGTGCAGAACATCGAGAACGAGCAGTGGGACCTGGCCGAGGTGCACGCCAAGCTGCGGCAGAAGATGGACCGGGCGACGGACGCGGTGCTGGCGAAGTACGCCGAGTTGCACCGGGAGAGGCCGCCGGACCCGCCGGACCTGCGGACGGCGGCGCTGGTGCTGGCGATCGAGCGGGTGGCGCACGTCGCCCTCTCCCGCGGGATCTGGCCCTAAGGGAAATCCCAAGACACAAGCACCAAATCCCAAGTTCCCCTTTGGGATTTGGTGCTTGTGTCTTGGG
>DASXAN010000013.1:0-4860 GCA_036406755.1 Gemmataceae bacterium | reverse complement strand
CCCAGCCGGCACCGGCAGCGGGATGAACGGTCCGCGGCGCGGGACGACCCGCCACCGGGCGACCTCCGGGGCTTCCCGCATGCCGCCGCGGCTGGTACGATCGGGCCAGTCCGCCACCCCTGCGGTGCCCGCCGATGCCCTGGTCCGACCCGCTCGCGGCCCTCGTCGCCCGCCTCGGCCCCGCGGCCGCCCGGGCCGCCGCCGAACACGTCGTCCGCGCCGCCCTGCCCGACGGCATCGAGCCGGTGGACGTCGTCCGCCGGGCCGTCGCCGGCGTCCACGTCACCCCGGACGGCTCCGTCCTCACCGACCCGGCCCTGGACCACTTCGCCCGCCCCGACGACCTCCGCCGCGTCGGCGAGCTACTCGCCCCGCTCAACCGCGAACTCCGCGACCTGGCCCACGACGTCGCCCGCCTGGACGACATGGCCGCGGCCGTCCGGCTGGTCCGCGACCGGGCGGCCGCCGACCCGACCGTGCGGGCCACCCTCGACCGCCTCGCCGAAGGCCACCGGCAGATCAAGGTGGACCTGACGATCGCCGAGACGGTCCGCGAGCTGGTTGCGCCGACGGCCGCCCGGCCGCCGCGGGTCGGGGACACGCTCAACGGCTGGCGGCTGACCGACCGGCTCGGCCTGGGCGGGTGGGGCGAGGTGTTCCGGGCCGAGCGGGGCGACCGGGTGGCGGCCCTGAAGCTGATCCGCCCGGACCGGACCGGGGACAATTTCGTCGAACGGTTCCAGCGGGAGATCAAGACGCTCTGCCACCTGCCGCCGCACCCGCACCTCGTCGCCCTGTACGATTTCGACCGGGCCGACGGGTTCGGGTGCTGGTTCTTCGTCATGGAGCTGGTTGAGGGGGAGTCGCTGGACGAGCGGCTGCGGCGGGCCGGGCCGCTCGCCCCGGGGGAGGCCCGGCGGGTGTTCGCCCAGGTGGCCGACGGGCTGGCCTGCGCCCAGGCCGAGGGGATCATGCACCGCGACGTCAAGCCGGCGAACATCCTCTTGCGGCCGGGCGGGGCGGCCGTGCTGGTGGACTTCGGCCTGGCCCGGCGGGTCGAGGGCGACAGCCTGACGCTGACCCACGAGCAGGCCGGGCACACGCCGGAGTTCGCCGCCCCGGAGCAGCGGCTGCCCGGCGCCCGCCACGACTTCCGTAGCGACGTGTACGCCCTGGGCCGGTCGCTCTACCACGCCCTGGTGTTCCGGCCGAACGACCACGAACGGCTCATCCACCTGCTGGAGCGGCAGTTCAACCCGGCGTGGGTGCCGGCCGCGTTCCGGCTGCTGCTGACCGCGGCCCTGGCCGTCCGCCCGGACGACCGGCCGCCGGATGCGGCCGCGTTCCGCGACGCCCTGCGGGACCTGCCCGACGACTCCGGCGGCCGCGACCTGGGCACCGCCGAGGTGACGGTCCCCGGCCGGTGGTATGCCCGGTCGGCGTCCGACCGCGGGGACGACTGGGGGCCGGCGTTCACCCGCACGCCGGGGGCGGTACGGCTGCGGGCGGGGGAGGCGTATCGGCTGGATGTGTCCCCGGATGCGACCGAGGACGAACTCGGCGGCCTGCACGACCTACGGACGGTCTCCGGCCTGCGGGCGCTGGGGCTGCGGCAGTGCGACCGAATGACGGCCGGGGTGCTGGGCCTGCTCCGCGAGCTGCCCGGCCTGGAAGAGTTGGACCTGGGCAACAACCCGCAGATCACGGACGCCTGGCTGGTCCACGTCCGCGGGCTGATGGGGCTGCGGGTGTTGAACCTGAGCGGGTGCGGGCAGGTGACGGGGGCGGGCCTGGCCCGGCTGCGGGGCCTGACCGGGTTGCGGTCGCTGGACGTGCGCGGGTGTGCGGTCAAGCGGGGCGTGGTGGCCCGGCTGCGGGCGGCACTGCCGGGGTGCCGGGTGACGCAGTGAGCCGCTCGTGTGTCACCGCGGGCTCGATTATTCCCACCAAAGGCGGAAGTGAGTCTCATATTCCAGGCGTTTCGACGAACTCCACCGCCTTCATGTCGGCTGCCCACTCGCCGACGGGCCGCCTTTCACGTCGTCCTCCCGGCCGAACGCGGTGGTCAGCCGGCTGCTCATTTTCTCGACCGCGCCCTTGACGGCGTCGTCGGGGGTGTGGGCCTCGCTCGTCACCGCCACCGGCGGCCGCCCGGCTGCGCGGGCTTCCAGCGCACAGCGGCAGTCACGGCCGCCCTTCGGGCCGTTCACGTCGCTCAGGTGGACCTCCACGCGGGTGAGCCGCTCCTTGTAGCGGGACAGCCCGGCCTCGACGGCGACGGTCACTCCGGCGATGTCGGCGGAGGTACGGGTGTCGGTGCTGACTTCGACGTGCATTGTGTTGCCTCCGGGCGACGTGGGACGTCCCGTACAGTTTAACCGAACGGTCGCCAACTCCGGTATCACTTCCGCGCTTGTTGGGAGTTAACTAGTGAGCCCCCGGTCAATGACCGGGGGCTCACAGAATCACTCAGCGGCGCCGGAGCCGGTCCACCGCTTCCCGCGCCTCGACCGTCAGTGGGGCCCCGTCCGCGCCGCCGGCCAGCGCTTCCAACAGCCGCCGCGCCTCCGCCGTCCCGGCCGCCTCCAGCGCCCATACCGCCCGCGACGCCCGGACGGCATCCGGCGCCGGCGACCGCTCCGCGGCGTCCAGCAGCGCCCGCAGCCGCTGCCGCTGTTCCGCCGACGGGTTCGCCGCCAATGCCTGCCGCAGCGCCGGGATGGCGTCCCCGCCGAGTAGGCGCAGCCGCCGGGACGCCGCCTCCCGGACCGCGAACCGCGGCGCGTCCAGGTCGGCGACGAGCTTGCGGGTCTGCTCCGTCGGCGGCCCGGCCGGCTTGAGCCGGTCGCGGACGTAGGGCACTGCCGCGTCCGCCGCCCCGGCCAGCGCCCAGACGGCCGTGTACGCTTCCTTGGAGTCGCCGCCGGCCAGGGCGGTCCACCAGCGGTCGAGCTGGGTTGATGTCGCGGGCGGCAGCGGCGGCGCCAGGTTCCAGACGACGATCGAGGTGTCCGCGTGCCCGGTGACCAGCCGCCGGCCGTTCGCGGCGAACGCCAGCGCCGTGACGGGGCTGCCGGTCCCGGCCAAAGTTGTGAACTCGCCGCCGGTGCGGGCGTCGAGGACGGTGACCCGGCCGTCGGACCACACCACCGCCACGGCCCGGCCGTCCAGGGCGAACTCGACCCGCCCGACCTCCGGATCGCCACCGGTCGGGACCGGCACGGCCAGCCGTTCACGGCCGGTCGCCACCTCGACGAACGTGAGGAGACAGCGGAACGGGGGGTCGGGCCCGCCGTCGGTTTTCATGTAGGTCTGCCAGACGACGGTTCGGCCGTCCGGCGCGCAGCCCCGGAACGTGGACCACCGGTTCGGCGCGGCGATCTCGGTCGTCTGACCGGTCAGCCGGTCGAACATCATCCCGTTCCGCTGCCCGGGGACTTCGCAATAGCCGAACACCCACCGGCCGTCCGGGGCGACCGCCTGCGGCATGTCCATGCCCTCGGCCTTCACGACTCGCACTTTGCCGCCCGCTGCCAGGTCGTGCTCCTCGACGACGACTTGGCGGTGGCCGGCGACTGCCCCGAGCCGCACGAACACGGCGGTTCGGCCGTCGGCCGACAACCGCGCCGCCCCGATCCCGACCGGGGGCGGTCCGCCGATGGCGATCTCCCGGACCTGCCGGCCGGTCGCCGGGTCGAGTACGGTGACGTGGCCGGCCCAGGAATCGCCGGCCAGGGCTCGTCCGTCCCGCGCGACGTGAAAGAGCTGCCCGCGTACCCGCCACACCGTCTGACCCGTCGCCAAGTCCCAACCACGGACCTCCCGGCTGCCGTCGCCGGACACGACCCGCACCCCGTCCGGGGTAACGGCCAGCGCCTCGATCCCGTCGGTGTGCCCGTCCGGCTGCGGCCGGAGCCGGCCGGCGGCCAAGTCCCACCACCGCAGCGGGCGGCCGAGCAGGGCGATGGTCCGACCGTCGCCGACACAGCGGGGCGCGCCCCACTCGTTCGCCGGCAGCGGGTCCCGGCGGCCCAGCCGGCCGGTGGCGAGGTCGTAGGTGGCGAGGGCCGGGGCCGCCTCCCACGGCCAGGTGGCGGCCACGAGTGTGTGACCGTCCGGCGTGACGTCGGCCGCCCCGATCCGCGTACCAGCCGGCGACCAGACCTGGCGGCCGGTGTCGGTGTCGCGGACAGTCAGCTCGCCTTGGCCGGACACCCAGACGAAGTACCGGCCGCCGGCCGCCAGGACCGAGGACAGGCCGTTGCTCGGTCGGTCGTCGAACATCTTGACGGCCCGCGCATCGCCGCCTTCGGCAACGTGATAGGCGATGCCCCGTTCGTCCACGGCCGTCAGTGCGGTGCCGTCGGCCGCGAAGGCGATGTGCGTGACCGTCCCGGCCGTCTCGGCCCGCCGCAGTTCGCGGCCGGTCGCCCGGTCCAGCACGCGGACGCTCTTCTTGAACCGGGACCGGTCGTGGGCGCCGATCGCCAGCCGCCCGCCGGGGGCGAACGCCAGCGCGGTGATCGACACCTTCTCCCCGCCCTCGACTGGGATGGTGGTGCGGGTGCCGTCGCGGACGTCCCACAGGCCGACACCGTCGCGGTCCTCGAAGACGACGTGCCGGCCGTCGGGGGTGAACAGGAGGTGGGTCGAGGCGACTGTGGTGCGGAGGTGGGCCACGAACCGGCCGGCGGCCACGTCCCAGAGGTGCAGCCCGTCCCGGACGTTGATGGTCGCCACCAGCGACCCGTCCGGTGCGAACGCGACGCCGTCGGCGGGGTTGACCCGAAGCCGGGCGGCCCCGAGGCGGGCGACGGCTCCGGGCGGGAGCGGGTCGGCGGCGAGCAGGGCGGCGAGCGC
>DASXAN010000012.1:0-11615 GCA_036406755.1 Gemmataceae bacterium | reverse complement strand
GGCCTGGAGGGCGTGCTGACCGAGCGGCACGTCGTGCTCAGCGGCATCGTCAACGGCGTCGATTACGCCGTCTGGGATCCGACGACAGACCCGCACCTGGCCGCCACGTTCGACGCCGACACCGTCTTCGACCGCAAGCCGGCCACCAAGCTGGCGCTCCAGGCGGAGTACGGCCTGCCGCAGCGGCCGGACGTGCCGCTGTTCGGCATGGTCGCCCGGCTGGTCGAGCAGAAGGGGGTGTCTCTCGTCGTCCAATCGGCCCACGAGTTGCTGTCGCACGACATTCAGATCGTCATGCTCGGCGAGGGCGACCCGGGCGTGCACAGGCAGTTGACGGCCATCCGCGAGCGGTTCCCGCAGAAGCTCGGCCTGCGGATCGGGTTCGACGAGGGGCTGGCGCACCGGGTCGAGGGCGGGGCGGACGCGTTCCTGATGCCCAGCCAGTTCGAGCCGAGCGGGCTGAACCAGCTGTACAGCCTGCGGTACGGGACGGTGCCGGTGGTGCGGGCCGTCGGTGGCCTGTTCGACACGATCACCGACTGCACGCCGGAGACGCTCGCGGCCGGAACGGCGACGGGGTTCCGGTTCGGCCCGTACACGCCGCCGGCGTTCCAGCAGGCGGTCCACCGGGCGCTGGCGTGCTATCGCTACCAGCCGGAGGTGTGGCGGCAGGTGGTGCGGACGGGGATGCGGCAGGACTGGTCGTGGGGCCGCAGCGCGGCGGAGTACGAGCGGCTGTACGAGCGGATGAGGGGGCGGTGACGGGGCCGCTTGCGGCTATGCGGACGACTGCATAGCCGCAAGCGGCTTGCCAAACCGGATCGGTGACGATGAGCAGTCAGTTCCCCCAGCTCCGCCAGGACCCGATCGTGGACCGCTGGGTGGTCATCGCCCCGGAGCGGGCGGCCCGTCCGACGGAGGTGGAGGACCCCGGCCACCTCGCCCGCCACGCCGCCTGCCCGTTCTGCGAAGGCCACGAGGCCGAGACGCCGCACGAGGTCCAGGCCGTCCGCCGCCCCGGTTCGCCGCCGGACGGCCCCGGCTGGCGGGTCCGCGTCGTGCCCAACCGCTTCCCGGCCGTCCGCCCTGATTCTGGTGCCGCGTACGGCGTTCACGAGGTCGTGATTGAGTGTCCGCGGCACGTGGCGTCGCTGGCCGACTTGCCGGCCGGGCACGTCCGCGACGTGTTCGCCGTCTTCCGCGACCGGCTCACCGCCCTGCGGGCCGACAATCGGCTGCGGTACGTGCAGGTGTTCAAGAACCACGGGGCGACGGCCGGGGCGTCGGTCGCGCACGCCCACTCGCAACTGCTCGCCACCGACCGCGTGCCGCGCGATGTGCAGACCGAGCTGCACGCCGCGGCCGACTACCACCGGACGCACGGCCGCTGCCCGTTCTGCGACCTGATCGACCGCGAGCTGGCGGCCGGCGAGCGCATCGTACTGGAAGGCGAGCGCGTCGTGGCAGTAGCGGCGTGGGCCGGGCGGTTCCCGTACGAGACGTGGGTGCTGCCGCGGCGGCACGCGGCCGACTACGACCGGCTCACCGACGCCGAGCTGGCCGACTTGGCCGCGGTGATGCGGGCGGTCCTGCGGCGGTTGGCCGCGGCGGCCGGCGACCCGGGGTACAACGCCGTGCTGCACACCGCCCCGCCCGGCGAGGACGCGCCGCACTATCATTGGCACTGGGAGATCCTGCCGCGGCTGACGGGCATCGCCGGCTACGAGCTGGCGACCGGCTGCTACCTGAACCCGCTCCCGCCGGAGGAAGCGGCCAAGAAACTAAGAGAATTCACCACAGATGCACACGGATGAACACAGATCAGAGAAGACCTTGGTTTTCTGATCTGTGTTCATCCGTGTGCATCTGTGGTTCAACTCCGGGGTATTGGTCATGCGGATCGGCGTGTTCGGCGGGGCGTTCGACCCGGTCCACTACGGCCACCTGATCCTGGCCGAGCAGTCCCGCGAGCAGGCCCGGCTCGACGCCGTCTGGTTCGTCCCGGCCGCCCGCCACCCGTTCAAGGCCGACACGACCGCCGCCCCGTTCGACCGCCGGGCCGAGATGCTCCGCCTCGCCGTCGCCGGCCAGTCCGCCTTTCGCGTGGACGAAATCGAAAAGGACCGCCCCGGCCTTAGCTACACCGCCGACACCCTCGACGAGCTGCACCGCCGTCATCCGGACGACGAGCTGTTCCTGCTCATCGGCAGCGACACGCTGGCCGAGCTGCCCACGTGGCACGCGCCCGAGCGGATCGTGCGGGCGGCCGGCCTGGTCGTCATGGCGCGGCCGGGGCACACGGTCCTGTCGGCGGGAGAACTGGAGACCGCCATCGGCCTGTACCACGAGGAGGTTGTCCGCTTGCAGGTCGTGGACGTGCCGCTGATCGACCTGTCGAGCCGGGACATCCGCCGGCGGGTGGCGGCCGGCCGTAGCGTCCGCTACATGCTGCCGCGGGCGGTGGAGGTGTACATCGGCGAGAAGGGGCTGTACCGAAGTGTTCCGTGATGGGTCTCATCGGTCCTATGAGACCCATATGACCCATCACTACCCGAACAGCATCAGCGCTGCGATCGGCGGCGGCTCCAGGAACCGGCAGCCCGCCTCCCAGTGGGCGTCCACCGGCCCGCAATGCCGCACCTCCAGGGCCGTCCACGGCGTCGCCGCCGGTGCCTGGGCCGGGCGGACCGTGTACACCCGGCCGACCGCCAACGGCCGCTCGACCGCCAGCCGCAGCCCGTGCCGGGATCGGTCCACTACCCAGGCGTGCCAGGGCGGCCGCCGGTCGTCGGCGTCGGCCACCAGGAGGAGGACGGGGTTGCCCGGCCGGCGGAAGTCGGTCCGCTGCTCCGGCCCGTCGTCGGGGGCGGCGTCGGCCAGCGGGGCCGGCGGCGCGAACGCCGGCGCCTTGCCCGCCGCGGCCGCGCCCGGCAGCGGCTGGAAGGCGATCTTCGGGGCGGGCGGCGGCCGCCGGCGGCGGGCCCGCCAGGCACCGCCGACCAGACTGACGGCGGCACAACCGCCCAGCCCGGCGGCGGCCCAGAGCATCCAGGGGGGGAGGTCGAAGGGCAGGGTCACAGCGGCATCCTGGGGCGGGCGGACGTTCCGCCCCCAACTGTAGGTCGCCGCCGCGGGCCTGGCAAACGCCGCTACGGCGCCGCCACCTTGCGCACGTCGCTCGCGGAGAAGTCCACCGGCTGGCTCGCCCCGGTCAGGCGGAAGCAGACGGCCTCGGCCCGCATCTCGTGGACGACCCCCTTGTTCTGGAACGCCAGCCGCACGCCGCCGTCCAGGGCCACCTGCCCGGTCGGCCAGGCGATCGTCAGCCGGTCGCACCGGGCCTCGACGCACGGCCCGGTGACGGCCACCCGCCCGTTCGCCGTCAGCCCGCCGGCCGGGGTGTGCAGGTCGATCTTCTCCGCCTGCACCCGCATGAGCAGCTCGTCGCCGCGCCGCAGCTCGACCTGCGTCAGCCCGTTGACGACCTCTAGCGCCACCTTCCACGGGAACGGCGTTGCGGGCGGCGGCGGGGCGGCCGGAACGCCAGTCGGCAGCGGGGCCGGGGGTGTCGGGATGGCGCTCGCGGCCGGGACGACGGTCATCGTCGGCGGCGAGGCCGGCGGGTCGGCAGGTGCGAACGTCGGCGGCGGAACCGGGTGTTGCGGCACCGGTGGGGGCGGGGGCGGCGCCGGGGCGACCGGCTCCGGCGGCGCGGACGCCGGGGCCGGCATGGTCGGGGCCGGCGGCGAAACCGGTGGTTCCGGAATGGGAGCGGCGGGCGGCGGAGCGACCGGCACCGCGACCGGGGCCGGCGGCTCGGGGATCGGTGTCGGCGGTGCGGCCGCGACCTGGACCGGCGGCGGATCGGATTCCAGTTCCGGCGGCACTTTCCCATTGAACCGGAGCGACCCGGAGCTTGTTTCGGTCATGAACACGGGTGGCGGAGTTGCCTTCACCGGCGGCGTCGGGGCCGGCAGTTTCACGTCATCTGCCCACACGGCCAGTCCGCCCAGGCCGGCCGCCAGCAGGCACGCCATCGTCCGCCAACAGGCTCGCGTCATGCGTCCTCCCTTCGCTCCCGCCGGGCCGGGCGGCCCGGCCGGGCGACCTTAGCGGGGCGGCGGCAAACTGTCTGCGCGAAATGGATGATGCGGGCCGACCCGCTACAACATCGCTGCCCCGCTCGCCCATCTTGTCTGTCCTCTGGTGCCCCATGCCGACCCGCCCCAAGGTGTTCGTCACCCGCCGCATCCCCGAGGTCGGCCTGAGCCGCATCCGCGACGTCTGCGACGCCGAGGTCTGGCCCGACCAGCTGCCGCCGCCGTACGACACGATCAAGCGCAAGATCGCCGATTGCGACGGCCTGGTGTCGCTGCTCACCGACCGCATTGACGGCGAGCTGCTCGACGCCGCCCCGCGGCTGAAGGTGGTGAGCAACTACGCCGTCGGGTTCAACAACGTCGACGTGCCGGCCGCCACCGCACGCGGCGTCTGCGTCGGCAACACCCCCGGCGCGTTGACCGACGCCACCGCCGACTGCGCCTTCATGCTGCTGATCGCCGCCGCCCGCCGCATGGCCGAGGGGCTGTTGGACGCGCGGGAGGGGCGGTGGAAGACGTGGGAGCCGGTCGGCTACCTGGGGCAAGACCTGGCCGGCAAGACGCTCGGCGTCGTCGGCCTGGGGCGGATCGGCTTGGCCCTGGCGCGGCGGTGCCACCGCGGCTGGGACATGCGGGTGCTGTACCACGACCTCGCCCCCAACCCGCAGGCCGAGGCCGAACTCGGCGCGCGGCGGGTCGAACTCGACGAGCTGCTGCGCCAGAGCGACTTCGTCTCGGTCCACGCGGCCCTGACGCCGGAGAACCGCCACCTGATCGGGGCCGCCCAGTTCAAGCTGATGAAGCCGACGGCGGTGTTCGTGAACACGGCCCGCGGCCCGCTCGTCGATCAGAAAGCGCTCTACGAAGCGCTCAAAGCGGGCACGATCTTTGCGGCCGGGCTGGACGTGACCGACCCGGAGCCGCCGGACCCGGCCGACCCGCTGCTGCGGCTGCCGAACGCGGTCGTCGTGCCGCACATCGCCAGCGCCACCTACTCGACGCGGGACGGCATGGCCGAGCTGTGCGCCGACAACCTGCTCGCCGGGCTGACCGGCCGGCCGCTGCGGGCGTGGGTCAACCCGGACGTGGCCGGCCGGCGACGAACGGGGTAACCGGTACAACTCCTACAACCTCTCCCGGCCCGCCCGGCCGGGTCGAGTTCCACGACGGGGCGGCTGTTCGGTCGGCCGCCGATTCGCGGCCTTCGTTGTTGACAGGCCGGAAGCGTCAGATAGCCTTGGTAACGGTTCCGTCGATGTGCCGAGCCGACCGGACGGTTTCGGTCGGAAGCCCGTCCGCCGCCGACCTCCCCGGCGAGCCCGGGGCGAGGGCCGATCGCCGATGTACGCCCGGTTGCGCGATTGCCTGGTCGGCCGCGGGGTCCTCAAGCCCGGCCAGTTCGACCGCCTGCTCGGCTGGTGGCAGTCCGAGCGGACCGACCGCGAGGAGCTGCCCGCGTTCCTGGTCCGTCAGGGGATGCTGTCCCCCGACGGGGGCATGACGCTGACCAAGGCGCTGCGGGGCGAAATCCCGATCGACGTGGCGGCGGTGCTGCTGTCGCCGGCCGCCCTGGCGACGCGGGGCGAGTCGGCGGAGGGCTCGACCCTGCCGCAGCGGGCCGGGACCCACCTGGCCGAGTGGCGCCGCCGGCTGGGGCTGAACGACGCGGCCGACCCGCCGGCCGCCGCCCCGGCCCCGGCGGCCGGCACGCCGTTCGGCCCGTACCGACTGCTGGAGGGCCTCGGCCGCGGGCCGCGGGCCACCGTCTTCCGTGCCGACGACGGCCGGACCGGCAACACGGTGGCCGTCAAGGTGTTCACCCGCCCGCCCGGGCCGGAGGGGGCGACGGCCCTGGAGTTCTTCCTGGAGGAGGCCCGGACTGCCGCCCGCATCAGCCACCCGAACTGCCTGCCGGTGCTGGATAGCGGCCGAGAGCAGGGGACGGCGTACCTGGCCATGCCGCTGGCCCGGGGCGGGTCGGCCCAGGACGCGCTGCGGCTGCGGGGGCCGATGCCGCACGCCCAGGCGGCCCGGGTCGGTCGGCTGGCGGCCCAGGGGCTGGCGGCCGCCCACGTCGCCGGGGTGGCCCACGGCAACCTCAAGCCGAGCAACATCCTCTTGGGCGAGGCCGGCGAGGTCTGGCTGTCCGACTTCGGCCCGCAGCCGCCCTCCGGCGTCGCCGCCCCGGCCGACCTGGCCGCCGACCTGCGGGCGTTCGGCGTCACCCTGTACCGCCTGCTGACCAACCAGCCGCCGCCGATCACCCCGACCGGGCGGGTGACCAAGTCGGCGTTCGACTCCACCCTGCCCGAGCCGTTCCGCGACCTGCTCGACGCGCTGCTGTCCGACGAGCCGGAGACCAAGGTCCGCACGGCCAACGAGCTGGCCGGGGCGCTGGCCCGGGCCGAGGGGGCGGTCACCGCGGCCGGGACGGTGGACCTGCGGGTGGCCGGCAACCGCCCGCCGGTGCCCCCGCCGGTGCCGATCGCCCCGCCGCCGCCGCCCGGCAACGAGTCGCCCGGCGGGCCGGCCGTCCCGATCGGCTTGCCGCACGTCGGCGACACGCTCGGCAAGTGCCGGCTGACCGGGATCATCGGCCAGGGCAGCTCCGGGACCGTGTTCCGGGCCGAGCACACGTCGCTGAAGATCGACGTGGCCGTCAAGGTCCTGTACGCCGAGGCCGAGGACCCGGAGGTCCGCCGCATGCTCCGCCGGGAGGCGCGGCTGTTGGCCCGGCTGAACCACCCGCACGTCGTCCGCCTGTGGGACTTCGACGACGCCAGCCGGTTCCCGTACCTGGTGATGGAGTACGTCGAGGGGCCGACCCTGGCCGAGATGATCACCCGGTCCGGCCGGCTGCCGGTCCACCGCACGGTGGACATCCTCCGGCAGATCGTGGACGGACTGGCGGCCGCCCAGAAACTCGGCATCGTCCACCGGGACGTGAAGCCGGCCAACATCCTGATCGACCCGGAGGGGCAGGCGAAGCTGGCCGACCTGGGGCTGGCGGTCATGACCACCGGCCGGGTGTCCACGCTGGCCCGGCCGCGGACGGCCGGCATGGCCGGGACGGTGGCGTACATGTCCCCGGAGCAGGCGGTCGCCTCGCCGACGATCGACCACCGGGCCGACGTCTACTCGCTGGGGGCGACGTTCTACCACGCCGTCGTCGGCCGGGTGCCGTTCTCCGGGCTGACGCCGATGGAGATGCTGCTGAAGCACGCCAAGGAGATGCCGCCGCCGCCGCACACGGTCGCCCCGGACCTGCCGCAGGCGGTGTCCACGGTCATCCTGCAGATGATGGCCAAGGACCCGCTGGACCGCCACCAGACGTACGACGAGCTGCTGGCCGACCTGCGGTATCTGAAGGACGTGATCGGCCCGCCGCCGGCGCGGACGGAGCCGGTGATCGAGCTGCCGCCGGGCTTCGGGGAGGCGCCGCCGTCCACGGTGCCGACCGCAGCCGGGGGGCCGCTGCGGGCCGGCTGGTGGGCCCGGCTGCGGGCCTGGCTCGGCGGCGAGTGACGCCGGCCGCCGCCGCGGGGGAATCCTGACGTCGCAGACAAGTGGCGGCACGGGTAAGATACTCCTGGACTTCGACCATCGGGGGCGGCATGAGCGAAACAACTCAGGCGATCCTGGCGGCAGCCTTGAGTCTGCCCGAACGGGAGCGGACCGAACTCGTTGACGCACTGCTCGAATATGCGTCGCCTCCGTACGAGTGGCAGGAAATGACTGAGGAGGAGTTCCGCGCCGAGTTGGATCGTCGGCGGGAGGAGTGTTTGAACGGGACCGATCCGGGCATCCCGGCGGACCAGGTCCTTCGGGAAGTCATGGAAGACATCGATGCCCACTCGAGGTCTTAGTTATCACCGGCTTGCCCGGCGTGAGGTCCGCGACGCGATCAAATGGATCGCCCGGGAGCGCCGGTCCGGAGCGATCCAGTTCCGCGAAGAATTGCAACGGGCCCATCAGGCCATCGAGACGGCAGCCGAATCCTACCCCGTGGAATACCGCGACGTGCGGTGGCTCCGGCTCGGCAAATTCAAATACGTCGTCCGATTTTTGATCCTGGACGACAGCCATTGTCGGATCATCGCCGTCTCTCATACGAGCCGGCGGCCGCGCTATTGGCTCGGTCGGCTGAAGCGGCCGTGACCGTGGCGGTCCAGCAGCGGCGCGGATAGATTGGCCGGTATGGACACCACCGCGCCTCTCACCCCGGATGCCGTCCGCCTCACGCAGCTCGCCAAGCGGGCCGGCTGCGCCGCCAAGCAGCCGCCCGGCTACCTGCTGCCGCTGCTCGGCCTGCTCCCCGAAGTCCGCGACCCGAACGTCCTCGTCGGTAGCGCCACCAGCGACGACGCGGCCGTGTACCGCCTCTCCGACGACCTGGCCCTCGTCCTGACGACCGACTTCTTCACCCCGATCGTGGACCGGCCGTACGACTTCGGCGCGGTCGCCGCGGCCAACGCCCTCAGCGACGTGTACGCCATGGGCGGCAAGCCGCTGACGGCCCTGAACCTGGTCGGCTTCCCGGACCAGAAGCTCTCCGTCGAAGTGCTGGCGGACATCCTCCGCGGGGCGGCGGACAAGGCGGCCGAGGCCGGCATCGCCGTCGTCGGCGGGCACACGATCAAGTCCGAGGAGCCGATCTTCGGCCTGGCCGTCGTCGGCACCGTCCACCCGAAGAAAGTGCTGTCCAACGCCGGGGCCAAGCCCGGCGACGCCTTGGTGCTGACCAAGCCGATCGGCCTGGGGATCATCACGACCGCGGCGAAGAATGGCGAGGACCGGCTCGGGGCGATCACCGACGCCATCCGGGTGATGGGCACGCTCAACCGCTCGGCCGCGGAGGTGCTGGCCGGATTCGACGTGCACGCCCTGACGGACGTCACCGGCTTCGGGCTGCTGGGGCACCTGCGGAACGTGACGGCGGCGAGCGGGGTGACGGCCCGGGTGCGGTCGGCAGCGGTGCCGGTGCTGCCGGCGGCCCGGGAGTACGTGCGGGCCGGGATCGCGCCGGGCGGCACCCATGCCAACTGGAAGTTCCTGGCCGAGTGGGTGACGTTCGCCCCGGGGCTGTCGAAGGAGGAACAGCTGTTGCTGTGCGACGCGCAGACATCGGGCGGCCTCCTGGCGAGCGTCCCGGCCGGAGACGCCGGCCGGCTGGTGGCGGCGCTGCACGCCGCGGGGGTGAAGGATGCGGCGGTGGTCGGCCGGGTTGAAGCGGCCGGGAAGGGGCGGATCGAGGTCACCGAGTGAAGCGTGATCGCAATTAACATCTTTTTCTAATGCGACAAAGTGCGACATTTCGCGACACGCCGGCCGCCGGACGATCAATCGGATTGGGACGAAGCCGGTCATTCCCGAACCCCTCCGCCGGGCAAGTGTCGGCGGGCACACTCCCAGATTGAAGTATGGGGTATATTTGTTCATTACGCCAACAGGATTCTGGGCAGCGGCCTAGCACTGTGTTGATCGCTCGACTAGCTGGCGGAGCGTCCACCGTTCGGCGGAGAGGTCTGATGGCCGAAGAGAAAACGAAAGATGGGCGCGACCGTCGGACCTGCGCCCGGTGCAAGGCACGGATTGTCGTCGGCGCCGAGAAGGTCGGCCGCGTCATCTTCCCAGGTGGCGTATGCTTCGATTGCTACCGGCAGACGAAGCCGAAGAAGTTCAAGCGACGGCCATAAGGCCGATCAACACTGCGCTAGGCCACTAACAGATGGCGATTCGTTCACGTCAGTCGTGGCGGGTGGAGAAGGCGGTCCTTCTCGGCCTCGCTGGCCTGTTTTTCGTCTCGGCGGTGTTGGGCCTTGCCGCCGTCGGGGACATCACATGGCCGCTTGTCTCGGCAATCCTCTGTGCCGCGATGGTCGCCGCGGCCAGGATCGGCGAGTCAGTTCATCGCCGATCCAGGGCCAAGGAACGATCAACACAGTCCTAGGCCACTACCGAATCGCCGGTAGCGTTTGGGGTAGGTCCGGCGGGCCGCGCCGGACTTCTCTTGGTGCCGCTCGGCTCGCGGCACCTACTCACACCGGCCGACGTGGCACGGTGACGGCGGACGCGGTAAGCTGGCGGCAGGCGTCGAACCCGGAGGTGCCATGAGCGAGACAGCCGAATCCATCCTGGCGGCGGCCCTGACCCTGCCGGACGCGGAGCGGGAAGCGCTAGTCGAGCGGCTGATCGAAAGCCTGCCCCACGAAGACGTGGACGAAATGACGGACGACGAGCTGGAGGCCGAGTTGGACCGTCGGGCGGCCGAATATGCCCAGGATCCGAGTGTTGCCATTCCCTGGACCGAATTCCGGTGGGATGACCCGTCGTGACGGTTCGCGTCGTCATCATCCACCGACTCGCGGGCCGGGAGTTGCGGCGGGCCGCACGCCGTTACGGCGCGACCAGTCCGGCGAGGGAACAGCGATTCCGCGCGGCGGTCGGTCAGGCACTGCAACGGATCGCCACGGCCGCCGACCTGTGCCCGCCGTGGCGGCGACGGTTTCGGTGGGTCAAGCCGCACAAGTTCTCGTACACGATCTACTTTCAAATCTTGAGCGACGCTGAAGCGATCGTCTGGGCCGTCGCGCCGGACGGCCGGCGGCCGGGGTACTGGCTCGGCCGCGTCCGGCGGCCGTAAGCGAACATGGCGGTCAGCGGGCGGACGCGGTAAGCTGGCGGCGGGCGTCGAACCCCGGAGGCGACATGAGCGAGACGGCCGAATCCATCCTGGCGGCGGCCCTGAGCCTGCCCGACGACGAGCGGGAGGCGCTGACATTTCGGCTCATGGAGCTGTTGCCCGCGCCGTCGGGCGACGAGGTCAGCGACGAGGAATTCGCGGCCGAGTTGTTGCGCCGCAAGACGGAGATGGAACAAGGGCTGGACGACGGCATCCCGTGGTCGGAACTGAAGGACATGGACTGAGGCCGCCATGCGGGTCGCCCGGTTTCACCACCTCGCCGGCCGGGAATACCGCGAGGCCCGGAACTGGTATCGGGCGCGGAGTCCGGGTGCGGCCCAGCGGTTCGTGACAGAGGTGGAACAGACGCTGCAGTGGATCGAATCGGCGGCCGAGCAGTGCTCGCCCGGCGTGCACGGCACCCGTTGGGCCCGCGTTCACCGGTACGACTACGTCATCCACTTCTACATCGTTGACGACGCCCGCGTCCGCATCCTGGCCGTCGCCCACCCGCGGCGGCGGCCGAACTACTGGGTGCGACGGCTGACCAATCCGTGACGCCGATCGGCGACGAATCCTCATCCATGCCCCGCCTCGCCCGCCACCTCAAAGGGCGGCTTTCTCGGCGGACGGCCGGCGGCTGGCGGTCCTCAGCGGCGACAACATCCTTCGCGTCTGGGACCTGCCGTTGCGAACGCCTTGGGGCCTGGTCCTCGCGCTCGCCGCGATTCCCCCGGCCGTCATCGGTCTGCTCATCCTCGCCGGCCGCTGGCGTCACGTCGTTCTTCGTTGGAGTCCCGGCTTCAGCCGGTCTTCGGCGAAGACCGGCTGAA
>DASXAN010000011.1:0-2393 GCA_036406755.1 Gemmataceae bacterium | reverse complement strand
CCGGTCTGGACTACCATGCTCTCCCTCTACCGCACACTGAGCCTCCGTTACCATCGCCGGCGGGCGTCTCGTGCCGTCCTGGTGGTCCTCAGCATTGCCCTGGGCGTCGCCACCCTCGTCTCGACCCAGTCGCTCAACCGCAGCATGGCCGCCGCCGCCCGGGCCGCCCTCGCCCCGGCCGCCGGGGCGGCAGACCTGTCGGTCGGCAACGGCGAGGCAGGCGTCCGCCGTGACCTGGCCGCCGAGCTGCGGGCCGTCCCCGGCCTGCGGGCGGTCGTGCCGCTGCTGCTCGAGCGCGTCCCGCTCCGCGATCTCGACAACCGCCTCGCCCTGCTCCTCGGTGTCGAGCGACCCGACGCCGCCGACGCGGCCGCCGACCTGTTCGGCGTCGCCGTTCAGGTCACACGCCCGCTCGCCCTCCTATCGCCATACCCGGCCCTCGTCGGCGAGGGCCTGGCGGCGGAGTTGCCGGCCGGGGCCGTCCGGGTGCGGGTCAACGGCCGCGACGCCGAGCTGGCCCCGCTTGGCACGGTTCACCTCTCCGGCCCGGCGGCCGAGTTCGGCAAGAATCTGCTCGTCCTCGACCTCGACCGCGCCGCGAAGCTCTTCGGCCGGCCGGACACCATCTCGCGTATCGATCTGTTCATCCAAACCGACGCCGACCCGGCGGCCGTCCGCCGGGCGGTCGAGCAAGTCGTCGCCGGCCGGGTGCTGGTGCAAACGCCGGAGGCCGCCGGCCGTTCGGTGTCGGACGTGATTGCGGGCGTACAGACCGGATTCGCCCTGTGCGGGGCCGGGGCGCTCGTGGTCGGGCTGTTCCTGGTGTACAACGCCCTGGCCGTCAGCGTCGCCGAGCGGCGGCACGAGATCGGCGTGCTGCGGTCGGTCGGGGCGACGCGGGCGCAGATCGCCGGCCTGTTCGCCGGTGAGGCGGCCGGACTGGGGCTGGTCGGGGCGCTCGCCGGACTGCCGCTCGGCGTCGGCCTGGCCCGGCTGGCGGTCGGGCCGATGCGGCAGGTGCTCAGCGAGGTGTTCCTGGCCGTCGAGGCCGAGGCCGTCCGGTGGGAGCCGACGACGCTCGCCGCGGCGGCGGTGGCTGGCGTGCTGACGGCCCTGGTCGCCGCACTCGTGCCCGCCTTGCAAGCGGCCGCCGACGCCCCGGCCGACGCCGTCCGCCGGGCACCCGCCGGAGCGGCCCGGCTGTTCCGCTGGCTCCAGGGGCTGGCGAGCCTCGGGTTGGTCGCGGCCGGCGTCGGCGTAGCGTACTGGCGGGAGTCACTGCCGGTGCGGGTTGGCTCCTACGGCGGGATCGTGCTGATTCTCGTCGGAAGTCTGCTGGCCATGCCGCTGTTCACGGCGCTCGGGGCGAAGCTGATCGGACCACTCATCCGGCTAGTGCCCGGCGTCGGCGTCCGGCTGGCGGCCGACAACCTGCTCCGGGCCCCCGGCCGGACCGGGCTAGTGACCGGCGCCCTGGCCGCCGGCGTTGGGATGAGCGTGCAGATCGCCGGGGTGGCGGCAAGCAACGAGCGGCCGGTGCTGGACTGGGTCGATCAGTCGATCACCGCCGACCTGTTCGTGCTCGGGGCCGACACCGCGTCGGCGACCAGCTCACAGGTGCCGCTGGACCCGGCCCTGACGGACGACCTGCGGCGGCTGCCGGGCGTGCGGCAAGTGGTGCCGGTCAGGTTCCGCCGGCCGACGTACCGCGGGACGATCGTCCTCGTCATCGGCTTCGACGCGGGGCGGTTCTACGACGCCAACCGCGGCCGGCCGGGATACCCAGGATTGGATCTGTTCCCGCAGCTGACCGAGCCGGGCACGGCAGTCGTGTCGGAGAACTTCGCCGCCCTGCACAGTATCGGACCCGGCGACACGCTCACGCTCCAGGGCACCCGCGGCCCGGCGGACCTCCGCGTACTCGGCGCCATCCCGGACTACTCGTGGAATCGTGGTAGCATCTTTCTCGACCGTTCGACCCTCCGGCGGGTGTTCGGCGACGACCGCACCGACATCTGCGACGTCTACCTGTCCGGCGACCCGGACGAAGCGTCGGCCGCCCAGCAGGTGGTATACGACCTCGTCCGCCGCCGATCGCTGGCCCTGGCGACCAAGGCCGATCTCAAGGGCTACATCACCGACGTGATCCGCCGGCTGTACGCGCTCGTGCAAGTGCAGCAGACGGTGGTCGGCGTGGTGGCCGCGCTGGGGGTGGTGACGGCGCTGTTGATCTCGGTGCTGCAGCGGCGGCGGGAGCTGGGCCTGTTGCGGGCGGTCGGGGCGACGCAGTGGCAGGTGCTGCACTCGGTCTTGGCCGAGGCGGCGCTGATGGGCCTGTTCGGCACGCTCTTCGGCTTGCTGCTCGGCGTGCCGATCGAGTGGTACATGGTCCG
>DASXAN010000010.1:0-2285 GCA_036406755.1 Gemmataceae bacterium | reverse complement strand
CTCGTTGGACCGCTACCTGTGGGCGTTCGCCGGCCACCGGCCGAAGCAAAATGCCTGGCGGTCGAACACCGAAGTCCCGGCTCGGACGCCGGCGTCGGACGCCATGAGCGAGGAGTTGAAGCGGCGGGGGTTCAAGTTCGTGGGCAGCACAATCTGCTACGCCTTCATGCAGGCCGTAGGGATGGTCAACGACCACCTGGTCGAGTGTTTCCGGCATGAGGAACTGCGGGCAACCGTCCGGCATGCAGACGCCGAAACCCGTCGGAAAAGGTGACGCCGGAGATGAGCGGGCGTGATTCGATTCTTCGAGAAGTCGACAACATGAATCTGTACGAAGACTCCGGTTTCACCTTCCGATTTGCCGACGACAGGATCATTCCTCGGTTCCACCTGGCGGGCGTCGAGGCCGGGCGGCGGGTGGCGGTCTACAAGATCGACCCCGACAGCGGCGAGCGGCTGGGGTTACTGGCGACGGCGACCGTTGGCGAAGTCGGCTGGGTGGACCTCCCGGAGCCGATGATCGTGCGGGCCGGCGAAGCGTTCATTGCCGTGCCGGGACCGCCCGGACCCGCCCCACCGGTCAACCCGTCGGTCACCTCGGCGCTCACACTGCTTGAAGTCGCCGGGCGGTTCGCCGTCTGCAAGCTGCCGCCCACGTCGGCGATTCCGCCCTGGGCAACGGCGGGCGACCTGTTCAGCGTCACCCGCACGCCGGACGAGGTGTCGGTGGTGTGTCGGCAGGAGTTGGTCCCCGCCGGGGCGCAGGCCGAGGTCGGCTGGCGCTGCCTGCGGGTGGCCGGGGCGATGCCGTTCACCCTCGTGGGCGTGCTGGCCTCGCTCACCGGGCCGGTGGCGGCGGCGGGCGTCGGCGTGTTTGCCGTCTCGACGTTCGACACCGACTACCTGCTCATCCAGGAGGCCAAGTTCCCGGAAGCGGTCGATGCCCTGCGTGCCGCCGGGCATCTGGTGGAGCGGATCGACGCATGACCCCCGAACAAGTTGCCGCCAGTTACGACCGGATCGCCGAGCAGTGGCTCGACGTTTCGACTTACGGGTTCGCTCAGATCGAGCGGGCCGTCGCCTTCGTGAAGCGCAAGGGGGTCGCCCTGGACGTGGGGTGCGGGGCGGGCCGCTGCTTCGACCTGTTGGCCCGACACGGCTTTGCCACGGACGGCATCGACCTGTCCCCGGCGATGGTCGCCCTCGCCCGCCGACACCCCGCCGCCCGTGTGTTCCAGGCCGACATCTGCGGGTGGGAACTGCCCCGGACCTATGACCTGATCGTGGCGTGGGACAGCCTGTGGCATGTGCCGCTGGACCGGCAGGCGGCGGTCCTGGGGAAGCTCGGCCGGGGGTTGGCGGCGGGCGGGGTCATCGTCTTCACGGCGGGCGGGACGGACGCCCCGGACGAGCGGCGGGACTCGCACATGGGGCCGCCGATGTACCACGCCACGCTCGGCATCCCCGACACCCTGCACGCCCTCGCCGAGGCGGGCTGCGTCTGCCGCCATCTCGAATACGACCAGTACCCCGAATCCCACGTCTACCTCATCGCTCAGAAGCCGGAGAGCGGCCGGCCAGGGGCGGGCGAGGAGGTTCGGCTCCGTCCGGTCGAGGCGGGCGACCTCCCCCGCCTGTACGAGCTGCAACTCGACCCGGAGTCGAACCGCAGGGCGGCCAACATCCCCCGCAGCCGGGAGGCGTTCGACGCTCATTGGGCGAAGGTGCTGGGCGATCCGGGAAGCATCACCAGGGCCGTCCTCCTCGACGGTCGGGTGGTCGGGTCCATTTCCTGCTTTCCAATGGACGGCCAGGATCACGTCGGGTACTGGATCGACCGGGCGTGTTGGGGGATGGGCATCGCCAGCCGGGCGCTGGAACTGCTGCTCCGGGAGGTCGCCCAGCGCCCGCTGGTCGCCACCGCCGCCACCGGCAACGGGGCGTCCCTTCGGGTACTTCAAAAGTGCGGGTTCGTGATCGAACACGTCCGCCACTCGCCCGCCAGCGAGCGCTACCCGGCGTGCGAGGAGGCCGTCCTCGTGCTGCGGTAAGCCCGGACTCGTCCCGAGACGACATCGGTTCCCGCCTCCTACAGCGTGGCGATCAATTCATCCACCAGGGGCAACAGCCTCATATCCACCGCCGAACCTGCGCCTGGTAGTCGTCGTAAGCCTGACCGAACTTCTCCCGCATCACCCGTTCTTCTGGAATTATTTGGAAGCGGTTGATGAAGAGGACGAAGGCGACCGGCCCAACCAATGCCCACGGTGCGGCGAGGCACACGG
>DASXAN010000009.1:0-2946 GCA_036406755.1 Gemmataceae bacterium | reverse complement strand
GCGGCGGCGCCGTGTCCACCGCCGCGGCCTCGCCACCGGCGGCGGCCGGTGGGCTGGTCCCGCCGGCCGGCTCGGCGGCCTCGTCCGGCTGCGGCCGGGGGCGCAGCCCGTTGGGTTCGCGGCGGCTCTTGGTCTCGGCCATGACTCACCTCTCCTTCGCGGCCCGCCTCCCGGCGGCGGATCGCGGCTGAGCGACCAGCTTACCACCATCATACCGGCACCCGTCCACACCCGCAGCCCGCGACGGCCGGGTGTAACGTCCCGATGCTCGCGAGCAGAGCATTCAACTGCGGCTCCAGCTCGGCAAGCGAACCGGTATTGTCCACAGCCACGTCGGCCCGGGCCGCCTTTTCCGTCAGCGACACCTGGGCCCGCTCCCGGGCGGCGACCTCGGCCGGCGACCAGCCACGCTGGGCGGCCACCCGGGCCAGGCGGACGGCCCGCGGGGCGTGGACGTACACCAGCACGTCGCATGCCCCCTCCCACCCCGCCTCCAGCATCACCGCCGCGTCCAGCACGACGAACGGCACCGCCGGGTCGGCTTGCGCGGCCGCGATCTGCTCCCGCAGCCGCTCGCCGATCCACGGCTGGACGATCGCCTCCAGCGCTTTTCGCTGGCACTCATCGGCGAACACGACCGCCCCGAGCTTGCGACGGTCGATCTCGCCGGCCGCGTCCAGCACGCCCGGCTCCCAGCCGGCGATGACCTTCTCCCGGACGGCCGGCTGCCGCAGGGCCTCGTGGCCGAGCGGGTCGCCGGCGACCACCCGCCCGCCGCGGCGGGCCAGCGCGGCCGACACCCGGCTCTTGCCGGAGCCGATGCCGCCGACCAGGCCGATGACCGGACACCGCCGGGCGGTGGTCATGTGCCGGTGCCCTCGCCGCCCTGTCCGAGCTGCGCCCGAAGCTGCTGCAATTCGGCCTCCAGCCGCTCCGCCCGCTGCCGCTCCTGCTCGGCCTTCTCCTCCCGCGTCGGGATCGGCTGGCCGGTGGGGCCGTCGATCAGCCGCAGCGAACGCCCCTCGCCGCGGAGGCGGAACCCGAGGTCGCTCGCCAGCGTGGCGTTCGCGTCCGGCCGCATCCGCCGGTACGTGCCCTGCCGCAACCGGAACCCTTGCAGCGGCGGGCGGAGGTAGGCGTCCTCCGGGTCGAAGACGAAGTACTCTCGCACCCCCAGCCGCTCGTACAGGTCGTATTTCTCCTCGATGTCCTCCCGCCAGGTGTTCTGCGAGGCCATCTCGAAGATCACGGCCGGGACCGCCCCGCCCTCCCGCCAGCTGAAGAACGACCGCCGCTCCACGTCCCGGGGGACGCCGATCACCGCCATGACGTCCGGCGCGCGGCGGGCATTCGGGTTCCCCTCCTCCCAGTACCAGAACACGTCCGCGGCAATGAACACGTCCGCCCGGTCCCGGAAGAAATCCTGCAGCGCCTGGTACAGCAGCAGGATGGCTTCGATGTGGATCGGCGTCTCGGCCATCGGCAGTCCGTCCCCGGATGGGTACTGCACTTCGCCCGGCGGCACCCCCTGTGGGGGCCGGCCGGTCGTCACCACGCCACTCATGTCACCTCCTCCACGTCCAGCCAGTTCGGGCCGGCGGCCACGTCCACCGCCAGCGGCACCGCCAGCTTCATCGCCCCCGTCATCGCCTCCCGCACCATCGCCGCCAGCGGCGGCACCTCCTTCGGCGGGGCCTCGAATACCAATTCGTCGTGCACCGTCAGCAGCATCCGCGCCTTGAACTTCTCCGCCCGCAGCCGGCGGTGCACCTCCAGCATCGCCAGCTTCATCATGTCGGCGGCGGAGCCCTGGATCTCCATGTTGACCGCCTCGCGCTCCGGCTGGTTCAGGCCGGTATAGCTCGCCTGCGGTCGCACGCCCTCGATCCGCCGCCGCCGGCCCAGGATCGTGGCGACGTAGCCCTCCTTGGCGCACTTCTGCAACAGCCGCTCCTGGTACTTCGCCACGGCCGGGAAGCGGTTGAAGTAATCCTCGATGAACTTGACCGCGTCCTTCTGGCTGATCCCCAGCCGGGCCGCCAGCCCGTGGGCGCTCATGCCATAGATGACGCCGAAGTTCACCGTCTTGGCCACCCGCCGCTGCCCGGCCGTTACCCGCTCCTCGGGCACGCTGAAGATGCCCGCGGCGACCGACGTGTGGATGTCCTTGTCCTCGGCGAACGCCCGCTTCAAGTTCTCGTCCCCGGAGAAGTGGGCCAACAGCCGCAGCTCGACCTGCGAGTAATCCGCCGTCAGCAGCGACCAGCCCTCCTGCGGCACGAACGCCTGCCGAATCTGCCGGCCCATTTCGGTCCGGGCCGGGATGTTCTGCAGGTTCGGGTCGCTGGACGACAGCCGGCCGGTCGCCGCCACCGTCTGGTTGAACGACGTGTGCAGCCGCCCCGTCTGCGGGTTCACCAGTGCCGGCAGGGCGTCGACGTACGTCCCCTTGAGCTTGGCGAGTTGCCGGTGCTCGATGATCTTCCGCGGCAGGTCGTGGCCGAGTGCGGCCAGCTTCTCCAACGTCTCCTGGTCGGTGCTCGCCTCGCCGGACGTGGCCGTCCGCTTCTGGGCCGGCAGCTTCAGCTCGTCGAACAGCACCACCCGGAGCTGCTTCGGCGAGGCGATGTTGACCGGGCGCCCGGCCAGGGCGTGAATCTCCTTCTCGATCGCCTCCAGCTGGGCCGTCATGTCCACGCTCAGCCGGGTCAGGAACGGCACGTCCAGCCGGATGCCGGCGAACTCCAGGTCGGCCAGGACGGCGATGAGCGGAACTTCCAGCGTGTCGTACAACTTCCGCAGCGTTTCGCGGTCCAGGTCGGCTTCCAGCAGGCCGGTCAGCCGCCAGGCGACGTCCACGTCCTCGCCGGAGTAGGCGGCGACCTTGGCGGTCGGCACCTGGTCCATGCGGAGCTGGTTCTTGCCCTTCTTGCCGATCAGGTCGGT
>DASXAN010000008.1:0-9275 GCA_036406755.1 Gemmataceae bacterium | reverse complement strand
GTGTGGGGCGGGCGGGGATCGGTTTTCCTCATTGGCACGGGCATTGCCAATAGAGAAAGCGTCGTGGTGAGGTTGCGAGTCCCGAGCCACGGCACGAAAGCCTGTATCCTCCCTCCCACCCACACTGGGCACGGGGTTGCGACCGGTTGCGAGTCCCGGTCGCAGCTATACCCCGTGCCCACACCTCTTTATAAGTACCCAATTCCCGCGCGGTCCGCCAGTCCCGGGCCTGCACGGTGCGCAAAATGGTCGGAGCCCGAGCGCCGGCGAGGATGCCTTGCCGGCGCTCGGGCTCGGACCATTTCGATCCGCGTCAAACTTTCCGCCGCCGCCGCCACGTTCCGACGCCGGCCGCCACGGCACAGGCCAGCAGTACCAGCCCGGGCTCCGGCACCGGGGTGAACGTGAACGACAGCACGCCGTTGTTGACCGACGCCGCCGGCGTGCCGGCGAACGCCCCGGTGAACATGAACAGGTTGGTCACGTCCGGCCCGGTGACGCCGGCCGGCAGCAGGGCGGAGCTGAAGCCGCCCGCCGTGTAAGTGACCGCGCCCGGGGGCGTCCCCGACGTGGTCGGCACCAGGTTCACGATGAAGCGATTCGCCGAGCTCAGGGCCGACAGGTCCAGGACGCTCCCGGCCGTGGACGCGATGGTGTCGTTATCCGTGCCGGGCACTGGGGCGGAGGTCGCGGGGTTGTACTTGAACTGGTACGTACCGCCCGGCTCGAACGTCGCCCCGCCGGTGGTGAACGTGCCGATCGTGTTGCCCGCACCTGGCGCGATCGTGCCGCCGGGATTGACCACGACATTGCCGGGAACGGACCCGGTGCCGGCCAGCGTGCCGGTGTTGTTGACCACCGTGGGGATGTTGCCACCGGCGCCGACGGGGACGGTGCCGGTAATGGCCGCGTCCACCCGGAGCGTGCCCTGGTTGACCTGGAGGCCGGTCAGCGTGGCCCCCGTGCTGAGCGGGGCGGTCACCGCCAGGGTGCCGGCCCCGGTCTTGTACAGCGGGCCGGGGCCGGTGGCGCCCCCGGCGAATGTGAAGGTGACGTTACTATTCAACGTCAGGGTGCTGTTCGAATCGACGAAGAACCCGCCGCCGCCTTGGGCCGGGATGAAGTTCATGGTGCCCGCGGCCGGGGTCAAGTCGCCGCCGGTGATCCCGAACGCCCCGCCCCGCATGACAAAGGTTCGGTTGCCGGTGCCGAGCACCGCGGGCTGCGTGGCGGGGATCACCAAGGCGCCGCTGTAGAGCGTGAAGACCGCTCCGGCCGTGAACTGGTTGTTCGTGTTGGTGAGTACGACGTTGCCAGGGCCGAACTTGACCAGCGCCGGCGTCGTGCCGCCGGGGTTGGTGCTGGTGATCTGCGCCGAGATCGTGCTCGTGCCGGTGCTGCTGGCGTAAATGTCCAGCTCGTTGTTGGCCGCGGTCGCGCCGCCGACGGCCAGCGTGCCGGGGCCGGCGACCGTCGCGTTGTTGAGGATGAGGCCCGCCTGTTGGTGGGGGGTGTTCCAGGTCTGGCCGCCGACGGTGACCGTCTGGCCGGTGGCGATCGTCAACGTCGAGTTGGTGACGCGGAGGGCCTGGATGGTCGGGCTGGCGCTGGCCGTCGTGTTAGCCGTGACGTTGGAGATCTCGGTGCCGGTCGTGTCGCTGCTGAAGTTGCCGCCGGCCGTGCTGTAAGTCGTGTACCCCTGGACGCCGGCCCCCGGGTTCGCCTGCGGGACCCGCGCCAGGCCGTTGTACGTGTTACCGCCGACCGTCGTCGGGCCGTTGAAGTACGTCAGGAAGTCGCCGGTCGTGTCGGTCGCCGACGCCTGGCCGACGTTGGTCGGTTGCAACATGCCGTTGAGCGTGGCCGGGACGGCCGTCACGGTGAACGCCTCGCCCACGGGTGTGCCGCCGGCGTTGAGCAGCCCGAGGTTGGCGATGCCGCTGGCTGGGGCGACCGTCATCGTGCCGGAACTGTTGCCGCTGAGGGTATAGAGCAGCGCGTTGGCGGTGAACGTCAGGCTGGTGTTGCCGCCCTTGTCGAGCAGCAGCCGCCCGCCGGCGAAGTTGCTGAAGTTCTTGCCCGCGCCCAGTCCGACCGTCACGTCCGACGGGGGGCCGGTGGTCGCGGGGGTGACGGCGATGGTCCCGACGTAGCTGACCACGGTGGTGTTGCCGAACGGGGTGCCGGACGTGGCCGTGGTTGCCACCGTGCCGAACGGCGCGAACTGGCCGAACGAGACGGTAAGGCCGGCCCCGGTAAACGCGTTGGCGCCGTTGGTCAGGACATACGTGGCCCCGGCCAGGTTCGAGAAGCTCATGCCGCCAACCCCGCTTATGGCGCCGTTGATCGTCACCGTCCCGGTCCCGTAACCGCTGAAGTTCAAGCTGTTCGCCGAAGCCGTATTGTTGGTGGTCATGGCGTTGTTGATGACGACCGGGCCGGTGCCGTTCTGGGCGACAAACGGTCCCCCCGTCGTGGCGAACGCCAACGCCCCGCTGCCGCTGCCGCCGACGTTCCCGGCCAGGGTGATCGGGCCGCCGGCGGAGTTGAAGATCAGCCCCCGGAGCGAAAACGGGTCGGCGATGTCGTTGGTGGCCGTGTAGCCGGTCGTCCCGCCGGCGTTGAACTGGAGGATCGTGGTCGTCGCGCTGACCGGCGGATTCGGGTTGGTGTCCCAGTTCGCGCCGTTGGACCAGACGCCGTCGGTCGTGGCGATCCACGTGTTCGACGGCGTCTGGCCGCGGGCGGTGCCCGACACGGCGAGGGCGGCGAGGGCGAGGGCGGCGAGGTGAATCCGGCGCGGGAAAAGCGATCGGCGCGACATGAATAACCCCCGAAAGGACAATCCGATCAGCGACGGGGCCGACCGGGCCGGGGCGGTGGCGCGGCGGGCCGGCGTCCGGCAGCAACTGGGCGGGGAATGGGCGGTGTCCAACCCGGGCCGGCCGGTCAGCCGGCTGGTGGGTTCATGGCTGGGTTGGAACTATGAGTTTAGTCGAATGTCGAGGCGGGGCAAGAAAAAAATCCGGCGCGGCGAGCGGAACGGCCAATTGCCCGGCGCCATCGCGTCACCGTAAAAACGGAAACGGCCCGCCGGAGCGAGCCGTTCGAGGTCGATGACAGCGCCTGCTACGTCCTGCGGCGGCGGAAGCGGCGGGCCAGCAGGCCGAGGCCGCCGACGCCGACGAGGGCGAGCGTGGACGGCTCGGGGACGGGCACGATCGAACCGGTCGGGTTGTACGACACGGCGTCGATGTTGAAGAGGGCGTCTTGGTCGGCCCCGGGGGCCGTCAGGGGCGAGTCGATGTAGATCGCGTCGATCGTCACGGTCGGCTGGTCGATCACGCCGTTCGGGGCGGTCCCGGCGAATGGCTCCCACTGGGCCGTGCCGCCGGCCAAGGCCCATTCGTATGGATGCCATTGGCCGTCGGCGATGATCGGGGTACGGATGGCCCGCTCGAGCGCCGCCCCGTCGTCGATCAGGACGGACGCGCGCAGGCCCGCGGTGGTCGTCCGCAGCCAGTAGCCGACGAACGCGGTCCCGTTGTTACTCAGGGAGACGTTGTTCGCCGGGGTTCCACCGCCGGAGAGCAGCCGCACCCGCCACGCCGTGCCGTCGGCGGCCGTCGTCGCCGGGTCGTCGTCGATGTTGACCCGCAGCGAGCTGACCCCGCTGTACGCCGGCGTCGTCGTGTCCAGTGCGGTGGTGGAGTTCGCCGCGATGAAGCCGGCGCTCGTTCCTGAGAAGCCGGGGGCTTGGCTGAAATGCCCCATACTGCCCTCGAAGTCGTCGAGGACCACCACCTGAGCGGTCGCCCGCGGTGTCCCGAGCCCGAGCACGAGGCCGACGACCGCCAGGGAGAAATAGCGCGTGCGCTGACTCATGTCGTTCCCCTTCTGAATGCCGTCCCGCCGCCATCGGCGGCCGGTCGGCGCGAGTCCATCCGGCTGGCGTCCCAATCGAAGGCGCGGTGGCCTTTCGCGAGCTTCAGCAAATTACACAAAGGCGGTGCGTCGGCGTCAAGCGGATTGTGAGGAAATCTCACTATCCCGGTCAAGTTGCTCGGTCCGCGACCGCCGTTCTGCTTCAGCAGGGCGGCGCGGTCCTTGATCAGCCGCGTGTTGTCCGCCTCGGACAGCACGGACACGTCGGACCGGGTTCGGGTCGAGCACCCGGGCGTACACCCGCTTGGAGCCGTCCTCTGCCTGCCCAGATACAGCGTTGCCATCATGCCGGTCCGGCCGCGGGCCACGACCGTCCGCTGCGGTCGGGTCGCCGCGGGCCGGGCGGGCCGAGCCTGCGAAGGCTACCAAAACTGGAGGTTGCCCGAATCGACTGTGCGCACCAGGACGGGCACCACCCCATCTCCCTGAGGGAGCAGGAGGTATCCCGGACTTGATCGTGCGGCAGGGCCAGGTGCGAGTCGGCGGATGAAAAGTGAGCCGACGTGAGAATTGCATACGGAGTGACCGCGGCACAGAACGGACTGTGCCGCGGTCACCCTGAAAGCACGTCTTTACGCCCGCCGCCGGCGGCGCCACCAGCCCAGCCCGGCAGCGCCGGCCCCGAGCAGCAGGAAGGACGAGGGCTCCGGGACGGGGGAGACGACGAAGCCGTTGCTGTCGAGTTGGGCGGTGCCCAGTCCGCCGCCGTTGAACTCGATCTCCCCGAGTTGGGCGGCAGTCAGGCCGGTGGCATCGGTGCCGAACCGCAAGAAGGTGGTCGCCGGATCCCAGTTCGCCAGGTTGACGATGGCGCCGGAGGTCCAAGCGACGGCGGAGCTGTTGGCGAAGTCAATCTCGCCCGGTCCGGCTCCGTAATCGATTGTCGAAGGCGCCGTACTCGCCGAGAGCTTCAACGTGGTCGCGTTCATAATGTGCGTGAAGCCGCCGGGATCAAGCACGCCGCCGGCCAGGTTCACGCTGCCGAAGCTGGCAATCGTATTGGCAGCCCCGAGCTTGAGAGTGACCTTGGTCGTGCCGGTACCCGTACCCCCCGGCCCGGTAATGTTGACGGTGCCGGTATCGGTATTGGGACCGCTGAACGTGATCAGGTCGCTGTTGTTCGAGCTTAGCGTAATGGCTCCCGAGCCGCTAATCGCGCCCGACAGCGTCAACGGCGAATTCGAGATGCCGTTGTTCCGAAGCACCAGATTGTTGGCGCCGAGTGTCCAGGTTCCCGTGCTGACGACGGGTGTGTTGGCGTCGGCCGCGAAATTGATGCCAGCCCCGGTCACCGAGCTGGTGAAACTGTTCGGCAGTGTCACGGTGGCGCCGCCCGAAGCCAACAGGGGTGCAAAGCCCGCGATACCCATGTTGATGGCACCGGTGCCGAACGCCGAACCGTTATTGAAGTGGACAAGCGTCGCGGTCGACGCCAGGTTCGTTCCGCCCGCGAAAGTGTTCACTGCGTTGAGGCTGATGTTTCCACCGTTGGAGGGCTGAATCCCACCGGGGCCGGTAATCGGTACGTTGATCGTCACGTTAGCGGAGCCGCTGCCGAGCACTCCTTGAAGCCCACTGACCATGGAGAAGGCGCCGGAGCCGATGGGGTTCAGGGTCAGAGTCTGCGCGGTTGAAAAGAACATTCCCGCCACCGATTCGACGTTGCTGACGGTCACCGTGTACGTCGGAGCCGGAGCGGCCGGGGCGAACCTTGGAAAATTGCCCTGCACCCAACCGTTGGTGGCGACGGTGCCGGCGCTTGACGTGGACCAGAAACCGCCGTTCGTGGTGTCATCCCAGTCGTAGGTGCTGCCGGTCGTGATGCCGAAGCCTGGCGCGCTGCCGTTGACGTCAAAGTAGTAGGTAACCACCTGGGCCCTGGCGGACGGCACCAGAGACGCGCAGACAAGGCCCGCGGCGCAGAGCACCCAGCACGGCGCGAAAAGCAATCGATGGCTTTTCGAACGCATTTGATCGACCTCCGATGACCAGGATTCTGAGTTCATTGGTCTTAACACAATCCCGCCACCTCGATCAATGGCCCCCCGCTGGGGCTAACGGTGTTTTGGGACGAGGCGGTCGGGATGCGTATTCTGTAACGATTCGCCGGTTCGAGACGGACGCGGCTGCCTTCATCGTCGCGCCGGTTCGTGGAGCGCAGAGGGACGGTATAAGGGCACCGTAGCATGTAGCCTGCTACGTGGCAACAGCACGCATCTGCGAGAATTGCTTCAATTACTTGCCGAAAGCTTTCAATTCCTTCACCAGCCGCGTGCTGTCCGCCTCAGACAGCACGAACACGTCGGAGCGGTTGGGATCCAACACCCGGGCGTACACCCGCTTCGACCCGTCCTCCGGCCTGCCCAGGTATAACGTCGCCGTCACGCCAGTGCGGCTGCGGGCCACGATTGTCCGCTGCGGCGGTTGCAAGCCGTACTGCTTCAGGTCGGCGTTCTTGTCCGTCACGTACCGCTCGACCTTCAGCCCGGCCAGGGCCGCAACCACGTCGTTGACCGCGGCCGCGTTCACCGCCTGGTCCGGCTTGCCCGGCACCTGCCAGGCGTCGTTGACCTTCTGGAGGACCAGCGTCTGGTCGCCGACCGAGTAAACGAGCGTCTCGACGCCCGCCGCGTCCAGCCCGGACCAGAGCGTCCGCTTGCGGTACTCGGCCAGGAGGCGGTGCGACAGGTCCGGCGAGAGGAGGAAGACCACGTCGCCGTTGGCGAGCTTGGCGTAGTTGCGGCCGGTCGCCGCGTCGCGCTTGCCGACCAGGACGTTCAGCACCTCGCGGTCGCCGGCCAGGAACCGCCACCGGGCCTCCGGCTTGTCGAGCCCGTACGCCTTCAGGTCCGCCGGCTTCTCGGCCACCAGCTCGTCGGCCCGGAGCCGGGAGACGGCGTTCACCAGGTCGTCCAGTTCGGACGACTCGGCCTCCGCGGCGGCCGGCTCGGTCATCTTCCAGGCGCCGTCCAGCTTGGCGAAGGTCACCCGCCGTTGGCCGTGCTCGACGAACACGCGGTCGGCGTCGGGGAACCGGGCCACGGACCGGTCGCGGAACTTGATGGCGTCGGCCGTCAGCGCCTTCGACACCGCCGCCGGCAGCACGACGACCGTCCCGTGGCCGTCCACCCGGCCGTACCGTTCCTCCGCGCCGGGCAGCGGTACGACGGCGGCCCCAACCTGCAGGACTTTCTCCGATTGCTTGCCACCCTTGTCCTTGAGCACGAGCGCAACCACCGCTGCCGGCCGGTCCAGGCCGAACTTGGTCAGGTCTTTCGCGTCCAGGGCGGCCACGCGGACGGCCCGCAGCCCGCCCAGCCGCTCGGCCAACTCCTCCAGGCCCGGCTGATCGGCCTTGTGGGCGGTCGGCTTGGCGAGCTGCCAGCCCTCGTCAGCCCGGGTCAACTCCAGCGGCCCGGCCGGCCCCGTGCGGCGGATCGCCGTCAGTTCCGACGGGTCGAACGCGAACAGCGTGCGGTCCACGAGGTCCAACGGTGAGCGGGCCAGCTCGCGGGCCAGCGCCCCGGGCAGGACGACGACGCCGGGCCGGCCGTCGAGCCGGGCGTAGTGGGCGTCGCGAGCCGCCGAAGGACCTCCGCTCGCCACGTCGATCGGCCTGCCGATGGTCAGCGTGTGCGACTCGTTTGTGCCGCCGACCGTGACCGTGATCGTGTTGGCCGACCGGCCCAGGCCGTACTTCGCCCAGTCGGTCTGCGGCCCGTAGGCGGCGAACTTCTCGGCCCGCAAATCGGCCCACGGCCGCAGCAGCCCCTGCACGACGAGCCGGTCGGCCGCCACCGGCGGGTTGAGCGACGCCACCTTCCAGTCGCCGTTGTCCCTACGCAGCTCCCACGCCCCCTCCGGCCCGGTGCCGCGGGCGGCGGCGATCTGGTTCGGGTTCAGGCTCAGCAGGTCGGGGTCGATCAGGTCCAGGGCCGGGCGGTCGGCCGCCTTCGCCAGCGCCTCGGGCACGACCACGACCGCGTCGCCGTCGGCCGGCTTGGCGAACCGGCTCTTCACGTCGGCCGCGGCCGGCTTGCCGATCGTCAACCCCTTCGGCCCGCCCTCGCTGAACACCGTCACCCGCACCTCCGGCTTGTCGAGGCCGTACTTCGCCGCGTCGCCGGCGGCATGCGCCTCGTACCGCTCCGCCCGCGGCGATGCGACCTGGTTGACGAGCGACAGCGCCATCTGGGCCGACGCCGGAGCGTCGAAGGGCCCGGTCAGCTTCCACGACCCGCCGTCGCGGCTGAGGCGGTACTTCTCGTTGCCGCGCTGCACCTCCACGGCCGTGACCGCCTCCGGCGCGAGCTGCCAGAGTTGCAGCGGCCGGTACGCCAGCGACGGCTGGTCGAGTTCGGTCTTGATCGTCTCGCGGACGGCGAACACGCCGGGGGCGTCGGCCAGCTTGGCGTAGACCTCCGGCTTGCCCTGCCGCGGGCCGCCGACCTGGACCGTTTTCGGAGGTTGGGCCGGATCGGTGAAGGTGAGCGTCGCCGCCAGCGGAGGGGCGGACAGGCCGTACTTCGCCAAGTCTTCCGGCGTCGGAGCGTCGGCGACGTACTCGACCACCTCCAGGCGGCTCAGGTCGTTGACCAAGGTGGACGCCTTCCCCGCTTCGGCCGGGGCGCTGGCCGGCTCGGCGAGCTTCCAGGTCCCACCGGCCTGCTCCAGCTTGTACCGCTCGCCGGGCCGCTGCACGGAAATCGCGGCGACCTTGTTCGCGGCCACGTCGATCACCCGCCGGCCGCGGTACGCCAGGGCCGGGCGGTCGAACAGCTTCAGGAAGTCGTCCGGGACGGCGTCGATCCGCGGGTTGCCGGCGACCTGAACGTAGACCTTGTTCTTGTCCGTGTCGCGCCGGCCGATGCGGAGGGTGACGGTCCGCGGCCGGCGGGCCTTGTCGTCGCCGGGCGTTTCCTCGCTCAGCTCGATCGTCATCCGGGCGCCGGCTACGGTCGGGTCCAGGCCGTACGCCTTCGGGTCGGCCTTGTCGATCAGGTCCGGCCCCGTCGCCCGCAGCTCCGTGACGCGGTCGAGCAGTTCAGTCACCTTGCCCGCCTCGGCGTCCGCCTTCGTCGGCTGCACCAGCTTCCAGTGATCCTCCTTGGCGGACTCGTCCCGCTCGTCGGCCAGCGTGATCTGGGCGTCCGGCCGGGCGATCTCGACGCGGCGGGCGTCGGCCGGACGGAACCGAGCCACCCGCGGGTCGCGGAGGCTGGCCGGGGCCACGAACAGGTCGCCGAGCTTGTCCGCCTTGACCTCGAACACCTGCGGGTTGCCGGCGACCTGAACGTAGACCTTGTTCTTGTCCGTGTCGCGCCGGCCGA
>DASXAN010000007.1:0-2190 GCA_036406755.1 Gemmataceae bacterium | reverse complement strand
GCGCGGGTCACCTGCCGCGACACGACCTCGCCGGCCGCGTCCAGGGCCGCGCGGACCGCGCCCTCGTCGGCTCGGCGAACTTCAACGTCGAGCTGGGCGGTGACGTTCTGGGCGTCCTGCTCGTTGAGCTGGGCGGCCCGGACCTTGGTGGCCGCCTTGCCGGCCGCGTCCCGCACCGCCTGGAACGCTGCCCGCACGTCCGGGGCGGCGACTTGCAGTGTGGCCGTCTCCCGCGGGGCGACGTTCGCCAGGTTGTAAATCTGCACCAGGAACAGCGTGTCGCCGCGGGTCACCTTGGCGTCGGCCGACGGCGACCCGGAGGCGTGCCGGGCCCGGTCGATCTCCAGCCGGGCCACCCGGCCGAGCTGGCGGAGGCGGTCGCGGACCGGGCCGGCCGCGTCCGGCGGCACCTCGAACTGCAAGGAGGCGTTGAACTGCCCGGCCGAGAGCTGCTTCAGCTCCGACTTGGCGAGCCGCCCCTTGGCCTCGGCCACGGCCGCCAGGGCGTGGCGGTACGCCTGGTCCACGTCCTCGACCTCGACCCCGGCTTGCACCTTCTCCGTCTCGGTCACGGTCGCCGCGGCCCGAATTTCCTTCTCGGTCAGCGACACGGTCAGCGTCGCCAGGGCGGCGAGGTTGGCGTAGTAGCGGATTTCGCCCTCGAGTTCCTCGATCTTCGTCCGCCACTGGCCGAGTTCCTTCTCGACGTTGAGCAGGTCCTTCACCTCGCCCTTGCCGTCCTTGATGATCTGCAGCAGCCGCTGCTCCATCGTCCGGGCGGCCCGCAGCCGGCTCTCCAGGTCGGTGTACTGCTTGGTCACGTCCTGGCTGCCGATCTTCATGCCCTTCAGGTCGCCGCCCAGCTCCCGCCGCAGGTCGAGGACGAGGCGGTCGAGGTGCTCCGGCGGCGTGCGGACGGTGACCGCCCCGCGGACCTTGCCGTTGGCCAGCTTGTCGCTGTTGACGGTCGCGACGAACGCCCCCTTCAACCCGGCGACCAGGCGGGTGACGGTGGCCGCGGCGGCGTCGAACGACTCGACCTCGAACTCCATCTCGCCAGAGCGGATGACGACGCGGCGGGCGGCCTGGTCTGGCTCGGCCGCCGCGGGTTTTCCGGCGGCATCGTTCTGACCGCCCTGCGGCCGTTTCGACAAAATGACGCCCTTGAGGTCCTTGGTCGTGTCGGGCTGACCCGGGCCGGCCGGGCCGGCGGGCCGGTGCTCGGTCGGGCGGAAGGAGTTGAGGGCGACGACGGGCGTGGACGTGCCGGCGGGCATGTTCTGGACGGGCGCGGGATATCCGCCGAACTGCGGAGTCGGGTTCTGGCCGAGTCCTTGGGGGAGAGTTGGGCGAGCAGTCATCGGCGTGCCGCGGTTCGGAGCGGATGCGCCCGCCTGGGAGTTGCCGAACCCGTAGCCGTTCCAGGTCGTCGTGCCGGTGGTGGCCGGCGTAAGGCCGGTGTAGAAGTTGGTTGCGGGCGTCCCGCCGATGCCGCCACTGATGCCCCCGCTAATTCCGCCGCTGATGCCCTGACTCCCGCCGATCCCGCTGATGCCGCCCTGGGCCCCTTTGTCGCTGCTGATACTGCCACTGCCGGACCGGATTGTAACGGGCTGAGTCGCCATGTAATCGTCCATGGAGCCGGCGGGAGTATTGGGCGCGATTGCTTGAGCAGCCGACTGCTGCGCCGCGTCCGCCCCTGACGCCGGTTCGTGTGCGGGCTCCCGATACATTCGGCTGGCGACGGGCGCCGCATCCTCAGAGCCTTGCGCCAAAACGAGATCGGGCACCCGTAGTGCGACATCCCCCGGCATCGGCAGCGGCCCGTTATTGACCAGCGCTCCAGCCATCGCCCCGAACGTCCCCAATGCCAGCAGGATCAGGGCCGCCACCGCCAGCCGCGGCAGCCGGGCGGGCAGCACCAGCCGCCGAGCCGTGCGAGTCTTCTCGACGGCCCGATCCTCCAGCCCCGGGTCGGGCCGCACGTCGGCGAATAGGCCGACCAGGCCGCGGTCGATCCGGCGGGCGTCGGCCACGGCGGCGGCACAGTCCGGGCAGCCGCGGGTGTGGCGTTCGAGCCGGGCCGCCTCCTCCGGCGCCAGCCCGCCGACGACGAACGCGGCGACGTGTTCCTGACTCCAGGCGTGGTCGGACATGGTCCCCTCAAGTCAGCATTCGCGCTTTGGCGAG
>DASXAN010000006.1:0-2419 GCA_036406755.1 Gemmataceae bacterium | reverse complement strand
ACGGTGCTGACCGCCGGCTACCTGCTCTGGACGTGGCAGCGAGTATTCCTGGGAGTGAATCCGGCGACGGCCGATTACCCGGACGCGACGGCCCGCGAGGCGGTGGTGCTGATTGTCTTCTGCCTGCTGACGATCGCGTTGGGCGTCTTGCCGCAGACGCTGGTGCTGAACTGGATGGAGCCGAGCGTGACGGGGTTGGTGGAGGCACTGGCCCGACTGGGGCCGTAGCGGGTGCAGTCGCCGGGTGAGTATGATGGAGACGGGAAGGGAGGGCGGTAAAATGGACGAGCCGAGATTCACCGTCGAGATCATCGACGACCCAGAGTTCAATGCCCACTTCCATGCCCGCCTTGCGCAGTTCAAGAAGAACTCCGACTGGCTTTCGGCCCATTGGAGCGACGTCCTCCCGCAGGCCTCGGGCCGGTTCATTGCTGTCGCGGGGCAGGAGCCGTTCATTGCAGACGATCCGCTCGAAGCGGAACGGATGGCCTCGGCGGCACACCCCGAGGACGAAGGGATCTACGTCAAGTACGTGGACCCGAGGAAGGGGATTCGCCTGTATGGTAATCGTCGGCGAATGGAGCATTGAAGAGGACGGCATTCTCCGGCCGATGGTCGAGGTCGGCGTGCTGGCTGGCGACCGCCCGGCCGTGCTCGAGCCTTTCTTGGTTGACACCGGCGCGGACTGCACGGTCTTCTCCGCCCGGCTGTTAGAGCGCCTTGCATCCGTTTGTAGCGGGGGTCATCTAACTGAGTAGGAAGGAGTCCACCGATGCACACCTACTCATATGACCTCCGCGAGCGGGTCGTCCGCGCCTGCGACGCGTGCCGCGGCACTCGCCAACAGATCGCCGACTGGTTCGGCGTCAGTACCGCCTGGATCCGCCGCCTGCTCCAGCGCCGCCGCCAGACCGGGTCGTTCGCCGCCCGGCCCCACGCCGGCGGCCCGCCCCCGAAGATGACCCCCGACCGGTGCGACCGCCTGGTCGTCCTCGTCTCCGAGCAGCCGGACGCCACCCTGGCCGAGTTGCGCGACCGACTCGGGGCCCCGGTCCACCCCGGCACCGTCAGCCGGGCGCTGGCCCGGCTGGGCCTGCCGGTAAAAAAAAAGTCCGGCACGCCGCCGAGCAGGACCGCCCGGACGTCCGGCACCGGCGGGCGACGTTCCGCGGGCGGGCGGCGGGCATCGACCCGGGCCGCTGGGTCTTCCTCGACGAGACCGGGGTGAACACGGCCATGGCACGCCTCTACGGCCGGGCCCGGCGGGGCGAGCGCCTGGTCGGGAAGGTGCCGCAGGGGCACTGGCAGATGACCACCCTGGTGGCCGGCATCCGCGCCGACGGCACGGTGGCCCCGTTCGCCCTGACGGGGGCGATGGACGGGGCCACGTTCGAGGCCTACGTGGAGCAGGTCCTGGTGCCGTGCCTGCGGCCGGGGGACATCGTGGTCCTCGACCGGCTGCAGGCCCACCGCGGGCGGGCGGTGGCGCGGGCGGTCCGCAAGGCGGGGGCCGGGGTGTGGTACCTGCCGCCGTACTCGCCGGACTACAACCCGATCGAGCACATCTGGTCCAAGGTCAAGGGGGCGCTGCGAACGGCCGCGGCGCGGACCCAGGACGCGCTGTGGGAGGCGCTGCGGACGGCGGTGGCGGCCGTGACCGCCCAGGATTGCCGGCACAGCTTCGCCCACTGCGGCTATCGTGCTACACCCATGTGCAAAGCGCTCTAGTACGTCCAACATGCGGAGGTCGTCGGCAAGGTCTCAGTCGTTGAAACCGGGTATGTCGGGTGGCAGTCCCCGACACCGGGGAGCGGATGTTTGCCATCCGGTTCGCCCGGCGCGCCTCAGATGTTCAACACCACCCGGCCGTTGACGGCACCCTGCTTCAGTCGGTCGAGGACGGTATTGACGGCGTCGAGCGGCTGCAGTTCAACGTTCGGCTGGGCCTTTCCCTCGGCCGCGAACTGCAGGCTCTCCTGCAAGTCCTTGCGGGTCCCGACGACCGACCCGCGAATCGTGATCCGCTTGACCACGACGTCGAAGATCGGCGTCGGGAAGTCGCCCGGCGGTAGCCCGATCAACACGCACGTGCCGCGCCGCCGGAGCATGTTGATCGCGTCCCTGAACACCCGGGGCGTCACGGCGGTGACCAGGGCCCCGTGCGCCCCGCCGACCTGTTCCTGGATGGTGGCCGCCGCATCCGCCCGGGCGGCGTTTACGGTCAGCTCGGCGCCGAGCGACTCGGCCAGCGCGAGCTTGGCGTCCGCCACGTCCACGGCGGCAACGTGCAGGCCCATGGCCCGGGCGTACTGGACCGCCATGTGACCCAGCCCGCCGACGCCAACGACCGCCACCCACTCGCCGGGCCGAGCGTCCGTCTCCTTCAGTCCCTTATACGTGGTCACCCCGGCGCACAGGA
>DASXAN010000005.1:0-1746 GCA_036406755.1 Gemmataceae bacterium | reverse complement strand
TGCGGCCGACAGCGGCCGGGGTTCCCAGCCCGGAGGGCGCTGAACTCAAGCCCCGATCGAGCGCAGCGAGGCCGGGGAGCATCGAGCCGCCCCGACTTGCCGGCCTGGCCGACTTTCTCACCAGCGATCGCGCCGCCCGCTGGGATTGCCCGCTGGACGGCGGCGGCGAACTGATCCTGGCCGCGGAGGGCGAGCCGTGACGCACGACGCCGTCTGGATCACCGGCGTGGGCACGGCCAACCCGCTCGGGGCCGACCTCGCCACGTTCGCCGACCACCTGCTGGCCGGCCGGTCCGGAGTCCGGTCGATCACCGACCTGCCGGTCGAGCATCATCCCTGCCGGATCGCCGCCCGCGTCGGCACAATCCCGGTCCCGCCAGATTGGGAGCCGGCCGCATTCCGCGGCCTGGACCGACTCAATCAACTCGCCCTGTGGTGCTGCGCCGCCGCCCTGCGTGACGCCGGCCTCTGGGACCGCCGGACCGAACCCCGCGTCGGGCTGGCGCTCGGCCTGGGGGCGGAGGCACTGCGGAACTGGGAACTGGATAGCTACGCCGGCGGCGACCGAGTCCGCGACCCACGGCAGGACGAGTCGGAGCTGCTCCGCACGGTCCGCGGCCAGCTCGGGCTGACCGGGCCGGCGACGGTCGTGGCGGCCGCGTGCGCCAGCGGCAACGTGGCCTTGTCCCTGGCCCGGCAGTGGGTGCGGCGTGGGTGGGTGGACGCGGCCGTGGCCGGCGGCTGCGACCTGTGGGTGACGCCCATGGCTTTGGCCGGGTTCGGCAACCTGCGGGTGCTGTCCAAGCGGAACGACAACCCGGCGGCCGCCTGCCGGCCGTTCGACCGCGGCCGCGACGGGTTCGTGATGGGCGAGGGCGGGGCGATGTTCCTGCTGGAGCCGGCCGACGCCGCCCGCCGCCGGTCGCCCCACGCCTACGCCGAACTGGCCGGGTGCGGTTCGACCGGCGACGCCTCGCACCTGGTCATCCCCAACCCCGACCCGGCCCCGGCGGCGCGGGCGTTGCGGCTGGCGCTGGCCGACGCCGGCGTGTCGCCGGGCGACATCGATTACGTCAACGCCCACGGCACCGGCACCGTCGTCGGCGACCGGACCGAGGCGGGCATCATCCGCGAGGTGTTCGGCCCGGCGGCCGCGACAGTCCCGGTCAGCTCGACCAAGAGCATGACCGGCCACCTGCTGAGCGCGGCCGCAGCCGTCGAAGCCCTGGCCTGCCTGGTGGCGCTGGACCGCCAGGCGGTGCCGCCGACGATCAACCTCGACGACCCCGACCCGGACTGCGACCTGTGCCACGTCCCGCACGCGGCCCGGGAGCGGCGGCTGCGAGTCGTCGTGTCGAACTCGTTCGGCTTCGGCGGGAGCAACAACTGCGTCGTGCTGCGGAAGGCGGCGTGAGCCCTAACCCACCGGCGTGATCCGCACCAGCCCGTCGCCGTGGCCGGTTACCAGCTCCCGCCCGTCCGCGGCGAACGCCACGCAATACGCCGGCGACGGGTGTTTGACCGCGAACGCCGGCTTGTCATGGCCCCAGTCCCAGACCGTCACGTTCCCGGCGTACCCGGCGACCGCGACGCGCTTGCCGTCCGGGGCGACGGCGAGCCCGTACGGGTCGTCCGGCAGACCGAGCTTGTGAAGCTGCTTGCCGGCGTCCGGCTCCCACAGCCGCAGCGTCCGGTCGAAACCGGCCGACGCCAGCCCGGCCGGCGTGAACCGCACCGCCGACGCCT
>DASXAN010000004.1:0-4908 GCA_036406755.1 Gemmataceae bacterium | reverse complement strand
GAGGGGGGAAGCGCCCCCTCACCCCCTAACCCCCTCTCCCACAAGGGGAGAGGGGGAGAAAGAAGGCTCTGCCCGGTTCCCCCTCTCCCTTTATGGGAGAGGGGGTTAGGGGGTGAGGGAATGACCTCCCTTTCACCCCCGGCCCCTCTCCCCCAAGGGGAGAGTGGAGAACTGTCAAAACGCTTGCTACCGCAAGTCGCGCCCGGTTATGATCGGTAGTCAGTCCGCCCGCACATCTCTCGACGGGGCTCTCCCATGCGCGGCACCTTCACGAACCGGAACAACGCCCTGCACCGCCAGCGCCGCATCGCCGGGTGGGTCATGCTGCTGACCGCCTGGCTGGCCATCCTCTGGTTCCTCTCGCCGGGCATCCCGGTCCTGTGGGGGCCGTGGGCCAGCGCCGCCACCAAGGAGGCCGGCCGCGGGCTGTTCGAGCACGAGTGGACGGCCAACGACCCGCTCGCCCACGGCGACGGCCTCGGCCCGGTCTACAACGCCAAGGCCTGCGTCGCCTGCCACTTCCAGGGGGGCGTCGGCGGGGCCGGCGACTCGGCCCACAACGTCCACAACTACGAGGCGCTGCCGACGGCCCGTGACGCGCAGCTGCATTCCGGCACCGTTCACGCCGCGGCCACCGACCCGGCGCTGAAGGAGAGCTTCGACCTGGTCCGCCGACGGTTCCCGGTCGTCAAGGGCGGCATCCGCGTGCAGGACGGGTGCAGCTACAAGGTCTCCGATTTCGACCCGGTGCGGGCCGCCACCGTCCAGCCGACCGCCCTGTTCGGGGCCGGGTGGATCGACCGCATCTCGCCGAAGGCGATCACGTCCAGCCACATGACGCAGATGGTCAAGAACACGGTCAAGGAACTCGACCTCGACTTCTCAGCCATCCCGCCGGGCAAGGTGCGGCACCTGCCGGACGGGCGGGTGGGCAAGTTCGGCTGGAAGGCACAGTTCGCCACGCTGGAGGAGTTCGTCGCCGCCGCGTGCGCCAACGAACTCGGCCTGGGCACGCCGGTGGCCGAGCAGGTCAAGCCGTTCGCCCGGCCGGACGCCGCGGCCGTGCCGGCGGACCTGGACAAGACGCAGTTCAAGCAGCTGGTGGCGTTCGTGGACACGCTGCCGAAGCCGGTCGAGGCCGTGCCGGACGACCCGGCGGGGCGGACGGCGGCGGCCCGGGGCAAGGAGGTGTTCGGGGCCGTCGGCTGCGCCCTGTGCCACGTGCCGGACATGGGCGGGGTGAAGGGCGTGTACAGCGACTTCCTGCTGCACGCGATCGACGACCCGCGGTCGGGCGGCGGGTACGGGCCGGAGGCGCAACCGGACGTGCCGGTCCCGGACGACGTGCCGAAGGCGAACGAGTGGCGGACGCCGCCGCTGTGGGGCGTGGCGGACAGCGCCCCGTACCTGCACGACGGCTCGGCCCGGACGCTGCGGGACGCCATCACCCGGCACGGCGGGGACGCGAAGGCGGTGACGCAGGCGTTCGAGAAGCTGCCGAAGGCGGACCAGGACGCGGTGCTGGCGTTCCTGCGGACGCTGAAGGCACCGCCGGACGCGATGCCGGTGGGCAAGGCGGTGGCGATGACTGGCAAGCGCTAAGGCACGCCACGAGGCGGATGCGGTCCCGGCGGCTGGGCGCCGGGATCGTTCCTTTTCCGGACCGGCACTTGGCGACAGGTGCTTGACCCGAGCGGGTTCCGACGGCTAGGATCGGGGTCGTTCCACCCGTCACCTCTTCGCGGAAAGGGCTGGCCATGGACCCCGTCACCATTGCTGCGGCCACGGGAGCCGTCAGCGTACTGGCCTCGAAATGCGCCGAGGGTTTCGCGTCCGAGGCGGGCAAGTCGCTGTGGGAGAAGGTCAAGGGGCTGTTCGGGTGGGGCAAGGGCAAGGAACCGGACCCAGCCGGCCTGCCGACCGCAGTCGCCGAACGGCTGCACGATGACGCGCAACTGTTGGGACAGGTGCTGGAGTTGCTGAAGACGCAACCTGCGAGTGCGGAGGTGCCGATCGTTGGCTCCGTGTTCGCCAAGAAGTCGGTCGTCGCTCAAACCATCAACGCCGGAACGTTCAACATGTAACGGCAAACGCCCATGGCCGACACGCCGCCCCAAAAGATCACCGACATCGTGCAGGCCGAGAAGGCTCTGACGGCCGAACAAATCACCATCGACACGCTGAACATGGGCGGCCCTCCACCGCCCCCTTCGTCGGCCCGGCCGGTGCAGAAGCCGCCACGGAACCTGCCGCCACCGAACAAGCAGTTCGTCGGCCGGAAGCAGGAGCTCAAAGATATCCATCACCGGCTGACGCACACGCAGGACGTGGGTGTGACACAGCAGACAGCCGCCCACGGGCACGGCGGCGTCGGGAAAACATGTGTCGCGATCAAATACGCGTGGGAGCACTTAGCCGACTACCCCGGCGGCCTGTTCTTCCTCAACTGCGACACCGACCTGCTACTTCCAGAGGTCGCGGCCCTGGCTGAACCGCTCGGCTTGGACTTGGGCAAGACTTCGGACGAAACCGCCCGCCGGGTGAAACAGCTTTTGGAAGCTGGCGAACCGGCGTTGCTCATCTTGGACAACGTCCGCGGTGGCAAGCAGTGGACCGACAAGAAATGGGCGGAATACCTGCCGGGCGGGGCGTGCCGCCGGCTGATCACCACGCGCGCCCACCATCTCGCGCCAGGCTTAGACATGGTACCAATCGAGCGTCTGCCCCGGCCCGATGGCGTCAAGTTGCTCGCCCGATACCGGAAGGATGCCGCGCTGAAGGAGTGGAAGGAGATCGTCGGCGACATTGTGGACTGGTTCGACGGGCTGGCGGTCGGCCTGACAGTCGTGGGCGCGTACATGGCCCGCTACCCGAACCTGACTTGGAAGCAGTACGCCGGCAGCCTCGACGCCAAGGGCCTTGGCGCGGTGCGAGCTACGGAGGCTTTTGTCGGGCCGCTACCCGACTATGACAGGCGAGTCGACGCCGTGTTCTGTGAACTGGTAGAAGCGTTGCCGGGCGAGCAGCAACGGGCATTGGAGTACGCCGCCCTGCTGCCGGAGGACACGGTCCGGGCCGACTGGTTGGCGTGGCTCTTGGAGCGAGACGGCATCAAACTGCCGGACCCGCCGCCGGGCTACGATGGTGTACCTGGGAAGGCCGTAACCGCAGAATTGAGGAACCAGCAAATCCTGCTCACGCGCGGCGAGCATGAGGAGCAGTTAGGCCTGCACCGTGTCCTGCGCCGTCGGCTGCTGGAGCAAGTCGGGAAACGACCGGAGCACCGGGAGCAGTTGCTGGACATAATCGGGGAACTGGCCGAAGCCCGCGGCAAGGCTTCGCACGATGCACTGATGAACCAGGCGCTTCGGGAAGAGCTCAGCCCACTTATGGCATTGTCCAAGGAACTTCGCAACCACGAGCGCATACCGCAGGCGGCCAGCTTGGCAAATTGGCTACACACGCCTCTTCGGAACCTTGGACGATTCGCCGAAGGCCGAGCATTGCTTTCCTCATATGAGGACGACCAGAGTCTGGCCTTGCTCACTCCGGAAGAAGGTGGCATCCTTCTTTCCAATCTGAGTCTCGTTCTCAAGAGCCTTGGTGATCCAACCGGGGCGCGGGAGCGGATCGACCGAGCCATCCGCATCGGCGAGGCGACGCTTCCCCCAAATCACTTGCTCCTGGGCGGCCGGTACATCAATCGGGCGACTATCCTGCAGGATTTGGGCGACCTAGCCGGGGCGCGGGAATGGACTGAGCGAGCCATTCAGATCGAAGAGAAGCACTTTTCCCCAGACCACCCCAACCTGGCCGTCCAGTACAATAACTTGGCCCTCATCCTTAAGGCGCAGGGTGACCTGCCCGCGGCGCGGGGGCAGATCGAGCGGGCCATCCGGATCGACGAGAAGAACCTCCCCCCCGACCACCCCGATCTGGCCGTCCGGTACAGCAACCTGGCCACGATCCTCCATGATCTCGGCGACCTGACCGGGGCGCGGGATCGGATCGGGCGGGCCATCCAAATTGAAGAGGCGAACCTCCCCGCGGAACACCCCAATCTGGCCATCCGGTTCAACAACCTAGGCCATATCCTTCGGGATCTTGGCCATCGCGCTGAAGCATACGATAGCTTCCGACGTGCGCTGGCCATCCTGACGAAGCACTTTCCGCCGACGGACCCTCGCGTTCAAAGCGTGACTCAGACCCTCAAGACTCATTGCCGCGATGCTACGCCAAAGTCCTAATCATACGGGGTCAACTGCCCCCATTCTGACCCCGTGCTGGTAGTTCCGACGCTCCGACCAGCCACTCCGACATTCCATCGTCCGTCCGGACTTCGGCTCACACTATAATACCGGCCGGAGGACCCCATGCCCCGCGACCTGATCCTCGGCACCGCCGGCCACATCGACCACGGCAAGACGTCGCTCGTCAAGGCCCTCACCGGCGTCGACACCGACCGGCTGCCCGAGGAGAAGGCCCGCGGCATCACCATCGACATCGGCTTCGCCCGGTTGGACCTGGGCGACTACCGCCTCGGCATCGTGGACGTGCCCGGGCACGAACGGTTCGTCAAGAACATGCTCGCCGGGGCCACCGGCGTGGACCTGGCCCTGCTCGTCGTGGCCGCCGACGACTCGGTCATGCCGCAGACCCGCGAGCACCTGGAGATCCTCCGCCTGCTCGGCCTGCGGCACGGCGTCGTCGCCCTGACCAAGTGCGACCTGGTGGACGATACCACCCGCGACGTGGCGGCGATGGAGGTCCGCGACTTGGTCCGCGGTACGTTTCTCGCCGACGCCCCGATCGTCCCGACGGCGGCGACGATCGGGGCGGGCATTCCGGAACTGAAGGCGGCGCTGTTGGAAGTTTGTCAGAAGGCCCACCCCGGGCCCGGGGTGGGCT
>DASXAN010000003.1:0-1780 GCA_036406755.1 Gemmataceae bacterium | reverse complement strand
CCCCGCCGCTCGCCGTCGCTGGATCGCCGGCCGGCCCGGCGGTAAACTGCCGGCCTGTCGGGTTTCCGCCGTCCGGGGGCTGCCGATGTACGTCCCGCCGCACTTCGCCGAGTCCGACCCGGCGAAACTCCACGCCTTCATCGAGGCGAACAGCTTCGGCCTGCTCGTGTCGCAGGTCGCCGGCGTGCCGTTCGCCACGCACCTGCCGTTCCTGTTCGACCGCACCGCCGGGCCCCACGGCACCCTGCTCGGCCACATGGCCCGGGCCAACCCGCACTGGCGGGAGCTGGCCGGCCAGCCGGCCCTGGCCGTCTTCTCCGGCCCGCACGCCTACGTCTCCCCGACGTGGTACGAGGTCGAGAACGTCGTCCCGACCTGGAACTACGTCGCCGTCCACGCCACCGGCCGGGCCGCGGTGGTCGAGGACCGGTCCGCCCTGCTGGACATCCTGCAACGGAGCGTGGCCTTCTACGAAGCCGCTTTGCCGCGGCCCTGGACGTTCGACGGCTCGTCCGCGTTCGCGGCCCGGATGGTCGGCCACATTGTGGGGTTCCGCATCGAGGTTGAGCGGCTCGAAGGGAAGTGGAAGCTGAACCAGAACCACCCGGCCGGGCGGCGCAAGAAGGTCGCCGACACCCTGCACGAGCGGGGCGGCGACGACGCCCGGGCGGTGGCCGAGCTGATGCGGGCGATGTTGCCCGCCGGGGAGTGAGGAACTGCCATGCAGAACGCCATCGACCGCCTGTCGTTCGCCGTCCGCACGCTGCCCGGCATCCTGGCCGGGATCTCGGAGGCCGAGAGTGAGCACCGGCCGGCGCCGGACCGGTGGAGCAAGAAGGAGGTGGTCGGCCACCTGATCGACTCGGCGGCGAACAACCACCAGCGGTTCGTCCGCGGCCAGCTGGCCGGCGGCCAGGACTTCCCCCGGTACGAGCAGGAGGGGTGGGTCCGCACGCAGAACTACCAGGCGGCCCGGTGGGCAGACCTGATCGACCTGTGGCGGGCCTACAACACGCACCTGCTGCACGTCGCCCGGGGCATGACGGCGGCCGGCCGGCGGTCCACCTGCCGGGTCGGCGGCGGCAACGAGGTGACGCTGGAGTGGCTGTTCACGGACTACGTGGACCACCTGGAGCACCACCTGCGGAAGGTGCTCGGCCGGTGGGGCGACGAACGGGCGTGACGACCGGGGGTGGACATGAACCGCTGTCCGTGGGCGAAGACCGACCTGTCCGTGCGGTACCACGATGCCGAATGGGGCGTGCCGGTCCACGACGACCGGCTGCTGTTCGAGTTCCTGGTCCTCGAAGGGGCGCAGGCTGGCCTGAGCTGGGAGACGATCCTGCGGAAGCGGGAGAACTACCGGGCCGCGTTCGACGAGTTCGACTCGGCCGCAGTCGCCCGGTACGGCCAACGGAAGCGGGCGAGCCTGCTGGCGGACGCGGGGATCGTCCGCAACCGGCTGAAGGTCGAGGCGGCGATCCAGAACGCGAAGATGGTCCTGGCGGTGCGGGAGGAGTTCGGCTCGCTGGACCGCTACCTGTGGGGGCTGGTGGGCCACGAGCCGCGGCAGAACGCCTGGCGGTCGAGCGGCGACGTGCCGGCCCGGACGCCGGAGTCGGACGCGATGAGCAAGGACCTGAAGCGGCGGGGGTTCACGTTCGTGGGCAGCACGATCTGCTACGCGTTCATGCAGGCCGTGGGCATGGTGAACGACCACGCCGCCACGTGCTTCAAGGCGCCGAAGCGCAAATGAAGGCCGCTCCGTGGTCGGTGGCGG
>DASXAN010000002.1:0-1783 GCA_036406755.1 Gemmataceae bacterium | reverse complement strand
AGCCGGCCGCCGTGCGCGATGTACTGCGCACGGGGCGGGACGACGGCAGCGGCGACGTGCGGCTGGCGGCCGAGGCGGCCCTGGCCCGCCTCGGGGAGCGGCGGGCGCTACAGTTCTTCCGGCAGACGCTGGTCGGCGAGTCGGACACGCCGGTGCCGGAGGCGGTCCGCCGGGTCGCGGCCGAGGGGCTGACGTGGCTGTGGCCGGAACTGGACGTGCTGGCCGACGCCGACGACCCGGAAGTGGCCCACCACGCCCGGGAGGCGGTGGAACAGCTGCGGGAGGAGTTGGACGGCGGCCCGTGGCGACGGTGACGCGCCGCGGGTCCGGAAATTCGAGCGGTGATCCGGATTCGCTCAAGTTCGGGGCCGCGCCGAGCCGATGGGGTCTCGGGGCATCGTGTCGCCTACGGTCGGGGGAGGGAGTCCGATGCGAACGCGCGCCGCGCGAATCGGGGCGGCCTGGGTCCTGACGGCAGGTCTGGTCGCCGGGTGCGAGTCCAGCCCGCGCCGCACGGCCTACGCCGACAACCCGCTGCTCCAGGCCCGCCAGCCGTTGCTGCAACCGCAGGGCGTCGCGGCCGCCGAACTGTCGGCCCAGGCCGGGTCGCGGATGGCCGTCGTCCCACCGCCGGGGCTCTACCACGCGCCGCAGACGGCCGTGGCCGCAGCCAGCCCGCCGGTGCCGGGCGCGCCGCCCGCCCCGACGTACCCGCCGTCAGTCGTCCCGGTGAATCCGATGGTCGCCGCCGCCCCGCCGGCCGTGGCACAGGTCCCGGCCCCGGCGGCCGACTCGTTTACCGCGGCGCTGCCGCCCACCCCGACGCCGCCGCCCGCCCCGACGCCGCCCGTCGCCGCGCCTGCGCCGCTGCCGCCGGCACCGGTGCCGACCGTGGCTGCCGTCCCGACCGCCGCGCCGATCGCGCCAAGCCCCGTGGTGACCCAGGTCGCCGCCCGCATGGTCGAGGGCACCTACGGCCACGCGGCCGACTACACCTGGCTCCAGGGCGTCCTCGACCGGCACTACCGCGGCCACCTGGAACTCCGCTACCGGCCGCTCTCCGAAGAGGACGCCAACGGCGGCAAGGTGCGGCTGGAGGACGACCCGCGGCTGGCCGAGTTCCGGCCCGGCGACGTGATCGCCGTCGAGGGCGAGCTGCTCGCCGACCCGGACGGGTCGAACCCGTCGTGGTCGCAGTACAAGCGCTACCACGTCCGCGCCGTCCGCCTGGTCGAGCGCAAGTAGCCCGGCCGGCGGGTTCCGCTTGACCGCCCCGCCGCCCCCCGGTTACTGTTCCGCGGCCGCAACGGCCCGTGACGCACCGGGAGGCGCCGTGATCAAACTCCGCAAGCCCTGGCTCATCCGCCCGGCGGGCACCGCGCTGGCGGCCTTCATCCGCCTGCTCATGGGCAGCGTCCGCCGGCGGGTCGCGTGCGCCGGGCCGGAGCTGCACCCGCCGCCCGCCGACGGCGAGCGGTACGTGTATGTGTTCTGGCACGAGGCGATCGTGCTGATGACGGCGTTCGAGGCCAAGGCCCATGTGCTGACCAGCCTGCACGCCGACGGCGAGCTGATGACCCGCATCTGCGGGCACCTGGGGATCGGCGTCATCCGCGGCTCGACCACCCGCGGCGGGTCGGCCGCCCTGCTCGGCCTGATCCGGCGGACCGGCGGCACGCACGTCGCCCTGACCCCGGACGGCCCGCACGGCCCGCGGCGGCGGCTGAAGCCGGGGGCGGTCGCCCTGGCAAGTACGACGGGCCTGGCGATCGTACCGGTCGGC
>DASXAN010000001.1:0-1855 GCA_036406755.1 Gemmataceae bacterium | reverse complement strand
CGCCGTCGGCGCAGAGTTTTTGAATCTCGAGCCCGTTGTTCTGGATTTCGACGTAGAAGTCGTCGCCGAACAGCGTGTGGAACCAGCGGGCGAGGTAGGTCGCCTCGTCGATGCGGTCCTTGAGGATCAGTTCGCTGAACTCGCTGGAGGCGCAGCCGCTCAGGCAGATCAGCCCCTCGGCATGGGCGGCGAGCAGTTCCTTGTCGATCCGCGGGACGTAGTGGTAGCCGTCCAGGTAGGCGGCCGACGCCATTTTGGTGAGGTTCTTGAACCCGGTGCGGTTCTTCGCTAGCAGCGTCAGGTGGAAGCCGGCGTCGCCACGCTTGCGGGCCTCGCGGTCGGCCCGGCTGGCCGGCGCGACGTACGCCTCGTAGCCGACGACCGGGTTGACCCCGGCCGCCCTGCACTCCCGGTAGAACTCGACCGCCCCGTACAGGTTGCCGTGGTCGGTGATGGCGACGGCGTTCATGCCGAGGGCCTTCACCCGGGCGACCAACTCGGGGATGCGGCTGGCCCCGTCGAGCAGGCTGTAGTGGGTGTGGCAATGCAGGTGCGCGAATTTCATGGACGCCCTATGCCGGGAACTGATGGAAGGAAACGACCGGCGGCCCGAGTGTATCATTGTACACTCGGGCCGCAGGACGGCGACTCCAGCTTACTCGGCAAGGGGGTGGAATTACTCCACCAAAGCGTCCGGCTCGGCGACGGCCCGGAGGTAGCGGGCCAGCAGCATCTGCACGGCCTGGACCTTTTGCCAGTCCCCGAACGGGACGGTGACCTGGCCGGCTCCTTCGGGTGCCTGGAGGTTCTCGGTCGCGCTGGACAGGCCGCGGTGGAGGAAGTCGAGGATTTCGGACAGCCGGGCCGCCTGTGACGGTGACAGCTTCTGCGGCAGCTCCGGCAGGTTGCGGTCGGTGACCGCCCAGAACCGGTCCGGGGCGTCGTCCAGGTTCAGGTCGAAGTCCAGGTCGCCGGCGCAGGTGGCGTCCGACGGCATGGTCCGGGAGCCCTGCGGGGCGGACGTCGGGTGGTGCTGCGCCTTGTCGGCGGCGACGCGGGCGGCGATTTCCTCCGGCGACCCGAACACCAGGATCGACCGGCCGATCCCGACCCGGTCGCCCGCCTGGATGCGGCGGATCTGGACCGGGTGGCCGTTGATCCGGGTGCCGTTCGTGCTATCCAGGTCTGTGAGGATCACGTCCTCGTTGTCGACCTGGACCTTCGCGTGGTACCGGCTCACCCGCTCGTCATTCAGGCGGAGCAGGTTGCCCTCCTCCCGGCCGATGGTGACGGGGATGGGCAGGTCCCGGAAGACGCGGCCTTTGTCGACCCCTTCCAGCACCTGAAACGTCACCGTCTTCATGGCTACCTCGGGTGGGCTGTGGTCCCGGAGGACACGTGCGCGGCCGTGCGGAGTGCGTGTGCCAATGTGTACCGCATCGGCGGGCCGAAATCCAGCGAAATCACGCCGAGTCCATTGTTCCCCCGTCCGGGAGGGTTGTCAATTGTGGGGGCACGAACCGGACCGCCGGCAGGTGGCGGAGCCACGTCAGCTGCCGCTTGGCATAATTACGGGTTCGCTGCCGGATCGCGGTGATCGTGTCGTCCCAAGTGGCGCGGCCGTCGAGGAAGTCGAACAGCTCCCGGTAGCCGATGGCCGCCAGGACCTCGCGGCTGACCGGGCGGGGCAGGTGCCGCAGCCGGCGGGCCTCGTCCAGCCAGCCGGCCGCGAGCATCTCCAACACCCGCCGGTCGATCCGGGCGTACAGGTCCTCCCGCGGCCGGTCGATGCAGTAGACGGCCGGGCCGGCGGTCGCTTCCATCTGCCACTGCCGCTGCCAGTCGCTGATCGGCC